>JANNVM010001165.1:0-2787 GCA_031414455.1 Verrucomicrobiota bacterium | reverse complement strand
CGACAGATCATGCTCGCGCTCGAAAAACCCGCGGGCGGCGCAGCCACCGATCTCACGGCACCGCTGCAGCGGCTGGTGGAAATTGTCAGGAAGCGCGGGCTCATGGTCCTCATCTCCGATTTCCTCGCACCCATCGAACGGTTGGAGCACTGCTTCTCGCAGATTGGAGCGTGCGGGCATGAAGTCACCGTTTTCCAGGTGCTCGATCCGTCGGAAGCGGCGTTCGATTTCAGCGCCGAAGTATTATTTGAAGACGCCGAGACCGGTCGCACGCTCTTCATTGATCCCGCCGCCGCCCGCAGCCGTTATCTGGAAAAGCTGGCCGCGCACGAACACTCGCTGCGCGCCGTCTGCATGAAACTCGGGATCGGATTCACGCGCGTGCTGACCAATGAGCCGCTGGAGCGCGCGCTGGCGGGATTTCTTCGCGAACGGGCCCGCCGAGGCAGGCCGGTGCGACGGGCGGCACAACCGGGAGGACGGGCATGAATTTCTTTTGCCCACGTTTCCGAAGGGCCGGAGGCCCGGCCGAAATTAGCCGGTGGCGTAAGCCACCGGTAACGGAACACGAACCGAAGAGAGCTCCGGGTGGGCGACACATGGGCGGTTTACCGTCACACAAGCTGTCGCCCCTGCCGGGGCTCAGATGTTTTTTGCCTGCTTTCCGGTGGCTTACGCCACCGGCTAATTTCTGTGCCCCCTGCCGGGGACGACGAACCGGGACCAAGAACGCGCTCAGTTGCGTAACTGCTTTTCCCAAGCCATGAACTTTCTCGCGCCATTGTTCCTTTTGGGGGCCCTCGCCATCGCGGGGCCGGTGATCTTTCACCTCATCCGGCGCACGACGAAGGACCGGCAGCGCTTTGGCTCGCTGATGTTTCTGGATCCGACGCCGCCCCGCCTGACAAAACGCAGCCGCATCGAACACTGGCTGCTCCTGCTGCTGCGCGCCGCGGCGCTGGGGCTTCTGGCGCTGGCGTTTGCGCGACCTTTTTTCAGGACGCCCTCACCGCCCGGCGATCAGAGCACGGCGCAAAACCGCACGGTCGTGCTCGTGGACACCAGCGCGAGCATGAGGCGCGAGGGCTTATGGGATCAGGCAAAAGTGCGAGCGCAGAAAACAGTCGAACAGGCGGCCAAAGACGGCGGCGTGGCGATCGTCTCGTTTGATCGAACGGTGAACACGCTGCTGAATTTCGAAGACTGGTCGCACGCTGCCGCCGACACGCGACCTTCCCTCGCAACAGAGCGACTGAATGCCGTCGCACCCACATGGTCGGGAACCAATGCCGCCGCCGCATTGATGGCCGCCGCGGAGATGCTCGCCGAATCCAACGGCAACACATCCGGCAGCCGCGTGATTGTTCTCATTACCGATGCCCAGGAAGGCAGCCGCCTTGAGGGACTTCAGGGCTACGAGTGGCCAAAAGACGTGCGGCTGCGCATCGAAACCGTGACGCCCAAACGGCCAGGCAATGCCGGTCTTCAACTCGCCGCGGAATCACGCACTGACTCTGCAGCGGAATCCGTGGTGCGCCTGCGCGTGAGCAATTCGGCGGATGCGGACAAGGAGACTTTTCAGCTAGGCTGGCAGGCCGCGGGCGGCGGATTCGAAGGCACGGCGCAGGATGTTTATGTGCCGCCGGGCCAGAACCGGATCGTAACGCTGCCCTGGCCGTCCGCCGGTCAAAAGGCAAGCCGCGTGATCTTGCGTGGCGACGCGGAGGAGTTCGATAATATCGTCCACATCACGCCGCCACTATCAGTACAGATCACCGTCGTTCATGCCGGTGCGATGAGGGAGCCGCGCGGGCCTCTTTTTTTTCTGGAGAAAGCCCTGCCGGAAAGCCGGGCGCTGACAGTATCGCTGGTGGAGCAGGCCCCGAATATCCCTGGTCCTCAGGAAGCGTTAAAGGATGCGCCGCTATGGTTTGTCACGGCGCCGCTGGACGCCTCAGTGGCCACTGCCATAGCCAAATACGCCGATGAAGGAAAAACCGTTTTCATCATGCTGCACACGCCGGGCATGGCAGCGACAGTGCAAACCATCACCGGAGCTGACGCGCTAAAAGTCGAAGCGGTGAAGCCCGCGAATTACGCACTGCTGGGCACAATTGATTTCGGCCATCCGCTGTTCGCCGCGTTCGCTGAGCCGCGATTCAGCGATTTCACGAAGATCCGTTTTTGGAATTACTGCCGCTTCGATGCCGCGGCCCTGACAAACGCCCGGGTGATTGCGAAGTTCGACTCCGGTGATCCGGCGCTTGTGGAAGTCCCGCGCGACAAAGGCCGCGTGTTCATCCTAGCGTCCGGCTGGCATCCCGCGGCCAGTCAATTGGCTCTGTCTTCGAAGTTCCCCTCCCTGCTCGCCAGCCTGATTGCATCCACCGGAGCCGGCGCGCAGCAACCGGCGCAGTACTTTGCCGGCGAGGGGGATTTCAAAGAGCCGGGTTTGCAGCAATTCACACGCGATGGTCAGTCGCGGAAAGTTGCAGTGAACCTCGACCCCTCGGAATCGCGCACCACGCCGCTGGCCGTCGAGGAGTTTGAAAAACTCGGTGCCCCCGTCGCCGTCGCGGCGAAGCCCGCCACTGCCCCGGATGCCGCCACCGAATCCCTCGCGGCCGCCGCGGAAGCCGAGGGCCGGCAGAAGATTTGGCGCTGGCTGCTGGCCGCCGTGTTCGCCGTGCTTTCCATCGAAACTCTGCTGGGCATCCGCACTGCCAGTGGCCCGTCGCTCCGAGACGGGTCATAACAATCGGCCACAGGCAGCATACTGAAACGGGG
>JANNVM010001164.1:0-2152 GCA_031414455.1 Verrucomicrobiota bacterium | reverse complement strand
CTCGGGCCGGTACGGGGAGAATTTCATGACCGGCCAGTGGGAGTCCTGTCCGCTCAGCATTTTCGATTATCACTATCAAACACAGTCCGGATCCGGGAAGAACCGGCGCACGCAGCACCACCGCTACACGGTGGTCATGCTGCAGCCGCCGTTTGGGCTGAAACCACTGTCCATCCGTCCCGAGGGGCTCTGGGACAAAGTCACGGCGGCGTTTGGCTGGGACGACATTGATTTTGAGTCCGCGGAGTTCAGCCGCCGCTTTCACGTGAATGCCCCGGACCGCCGCTGGGCCTTCGATGTCCTCACTCCGCGGAACATGGAATTTCTCATGAGTCAGGAAGGCACTTCTCTCTTCATGGACGAACGCCACGTTATGTTGCCGCTGCGCGGCCGGGTGGATCCTCCGGCCATGCTCAACGCCCTCGGCATTGCCACCACCCTCCTCGACGGCATCCCCTCCTTCGCCCGCGAAACCGCCTGACTTTCTCTCCGCATGGAACCCGTTCTCATTGTCATCGGTGCCATTCTCCTCATCCTGCTGTTGTGGGTCACCGGCACCTACAACGGCCTCATTCGCCTGCGCAATCACTGCCGCGAATCATGGGCCGACATTGATACCGAACTCAAGCGCCGCCATGACCTCATCCCCAATCTCGTCGAAACGGTGAAAGGCTACGCCGCCCACGAGCAGCGGCTGCTTCAGCAGATCACCGACTCCCGAGCCAAAGCCAGTGCGCATCACGATCGTGTGCGCGACCTCTGCTCTGATGAGAACGAACTCGTTCGCGGCGTCACTCAGGTCTTCGCCGTGGCGGAGAATTATCCTGACTTAAAGGCGGATCAGAACTTCCTCCAGCTCCAGCGCGAACTCGTGAATACCGAGGACCGCATCCAGGCCTCACGCCGTTTCTTCAACGCCAACGTCCGCGACCTCAACAACCGCGTCGAGATGTTCCCCTCCAGCATCATCGCCGGCATGGCTTCCATCCGGAAGGAGGACTTCTTTGAAGTGGAAAGCCTCACGATTCGCGCGTCCCCGGCTGTCAGCCTGTGAGAATCTTTTCGCCGCCGATTGAACAGGCGGCGCGGTGTGCGGTTCTAAGCCAGCACCCATGAATACGAAACTCACCGCCTTCGTCGCCTTCATTGCGTTCCTGTTCAGCCTTCATGCCCGGGCTCAGGAACATGCCGTGCTCAAACCGAGCGATCCCGTCACCATTGAACTCAAGGTTCCCGCTGAGGATGCCGCCAACGTCACCTCCCTCTATACCGTTTCCGAAACCGGCACCGTCAAGATGCCTTATCTGGACAAGGAAATCACGGCGAAAGGCCTGTCCATCTCACAGCTCGCGCGTCGCATTGAGGCCGCTTACAAGGAGGCCGGCATCTACAGCGCACCCACGATCAATGTCATTCTTAAGATGGACGGAGTTGCGCATGCCGTAACCGTCGGAGGCGAAGTGAGAAGCGGCGGCGCTCAGGTTCCTCTGCGGGACGGTATGCAGCTCTTCACCGCCATCACCACAGCCGGCGGGTTCACCGAGTTTGCCGACCGCCGGAAGGTGAAACTCATCCGGGCCGGCAAAGCGACGTATTACGACCTCCGCGACATCATCGCCGATGGCAGCAACAACCCCGTGCTCAAGGACGGCGATCTCATCCATGTGCCGGCGGATTGAGGCCTGACTTGGGTCAGAGTTGATAGGTCACGGACTCTTTGTCATCAATGATTAGGTGCTTCGCCTTGCGAAGTTTCTCCACTATCTTCGCGGCATCTTCATCGGTAGCATCCTTGCCCAGAACTGATTTCATATGACTCAGCAGCGTGGTTTTCTTTTTGGGCCGGTTCGTAAGGTTTTTACTCATGTGCTGCAGCACTCGCTCCATTTGATCCTCTGTAATAGCAGCCAGTACTTTTGGGGGGATTGAGAACGTCAGTGTGCTGAAGCCATCGTGACGCCGGGCGCGGATGTGCCGGCTGCGCAGGTGTTCGATCAATGGATCGAAGCCTTTGTCCTTCGATATAATGTGAAAGTAGGCCGTGGGATCAGCCAGCGCCGTACGTCCCAGATAATAGGCGAGTGTGAAATCGAGAGCGTTCTTGCCGGAGGTGGCCAGCCGCACCAGAGCGCGCCAGCTCCTGATATCGACC
>JANNVM010001163.1:0-14385 GCA_031414455.1 Verrucomicrobiota bacterium | reverse complement strand
CCGATGGCACCGCTCTGGACGAGTTCCACCACCCGGCGGTAGTTGCTTCCCGCATGAATCTGGGTGCCCATCTGCGTGGCTACTTTCGCCTTTTTTGCCGCTTCGCGGATCATGCGCGCCTCCCATACATTATGAGTTAGTGGTTTTTCACAATAGACGTGTTTCCCCGCCTTGAGCGCCGGCAGCGTCGCCAGGGCGTGGGTGTGTTCCGCCGTACTCACGACGACAGCATCGTAGTCTTTCACCTCAGCATAGAGCTGGCGGAAATCGAGGAACTTCTTCGCCTGCGGATGCCTTCCGGCGGCGGCGGCCAGGTTCTGTTCATTCACGTCGCAGAGCGCCACGATGTTGTCTCCCTTCGACGCCACGTCCGCAAGATTGCTGCCCCCGCGTCCGCCGCAGCCGATCACGGCGATGCTCAGTTTGCTGTTCAGATTCTGCGCCCGCACGATGGCGGGAAAGCCGAACGAAGCCGTGGCGAGTGCGGACGCTCTAAGAAACTGGCGGCGCGAGGCGGCGGTGGAGGCGGACGGTGACGGTGATGGATGACTCATGCCCGCGAATTGACTGGCCGCAGCCGGCCGTGGCAATCTTTTTGATATCCGCATGGACGCACCGGGCGGCGTCCTCACCGGCGGAACAAATTGTGTTTCCGCCCGCAGACGTCTTGTGCAGACTCCGGCGCCGCATCATCCTGGCATCCCATGAAAACACCTGCTTCCCGTCACCGCTTATCCGCCGCGTGGATCCTCCTGACATTTGCCGCAGGTGCTCTTGCCGGAGACCCCCGCCCGCCGCTCGGTGAAAGCGATTTGCGGTTCTGGCTCGGTAACATGGTGACGGATCACGGATACTCTCCGGCGGAAGCCGCCGATGCCACAGGACTCAGCCCGGAGGAAATTGCCGCGGGCCTGCAGCGGTTTCATTTTCCCGCCCTGCCGCCCGCACTTTCCCCGGGCACCGCCGTCAAAGTCCTGCCTTATCCCGGGGGACGTCATCCGCGGCTGGGATTCTTCGATGGCGCAATTGATCCGCAGCGGGACACCAAACTCAGCGTTTTCACCCCCTGGGATGTGAAGAGTTATGTCGTCGTGGATGTTCCGGAGGCCATCTGGTCGAATCTCGGCCTCACTTACCTCGCCCACCGGCACATTGACACCATTTGGACAAAGCAGGGCCTGGCTCTGGAGAAACTGGAATGGAGCCGCCGTGCCGGCGGCCCGCTCATTGCGGAGCGCCGCCTGCCTAACGGAATTGTCCATGGCGTGCGCGCTGTGCCGCAGCGCGGCCACGTCTCGTTTCGCTGGTGGCTTCGCAACGGCACCGCCGCCCCGCTCACGAATGTTCGCGCCCAGGTCTGCGTCATGCTGGGCCGTGCCGCCGGCTTCACCGCGCAGGCGGACTCCAACAAACTCACGGACGCTCCATTCGTCGCCGCAAGGGATGAATCCGGCCGCCGCTGGATCATCACCGCGTGGGATGCCCTCGACCGTGTCTGGCAAAACCCGCCGGTGCCCTGTCTGCACTCCGATCCGAAACTCGCCGACTGTCCACCCGGCGAAACGCGCTTGGCCCGCGGATGGCTTTGGTTCTACGAAGGCGATGACATTCGCAGCGAACTGACGCGGCTGCGCCGGGAATTCCTTGATGTGCCCGCCCCGCCCGAAACCAGGAAGCTCGAACCCGTCCCCGATAAACTCGTCGTGCTCAGCTTCGATGACTCCGTGGCGTCCCATTTCACCGGTGCCCGGCCGCTGCTCAGGGAACTCGGTTTTGGCGCCACGTTCTTCATCACCGAAGGCTTCAACTTCCGCACTGACAAGACGAACTACCTGACATGGGAGCAGATCGCCGAACTGCACCGCGACGGCTTTGAAATCGGGAACCATACAGAGACTCACATGGGAGTCACTGATCGCACGCTCGGCCGGCTGCGCGACGAGATCCAGTTCATCAATGAACGGTGTGTGGAGCACGGCATTCCAAAACCTGTCAGTTTTGCGTATCCTGGCAATGCCATCCACCCCGGTGCCCTGCCGGTCTTGAAGGAACTCGGCATCCTGTGGGCCCGTCGCGGTGCCCAGCCGGAGTTCGCCTACGAAACCGGCCGCGGCATCCCATACGAGCCCCTGCACGACCATCCGCTCCTTCTCCCCACGACCGGCGACGCCCGGCCGGACTGGAAGCTGGAGGACCTCCAGCGCGCCGTCGCCCCGGCCAAAGACGGACGCATCGCCGTGCTCCAGTTCCACGGTGTCCCGGATCGCGAACACCTCTGGGTCAGCACCCCGCCGGAGCGGTTCGAGGAATACATGCGCTGGCTGAAGACTAACGGCTATCGCTGCATCGCCGTCCGTGATCTCGCCCGCTACCTTGACCCCGCTGACGCCCCTGCCGATCCGTGGGCTGTCATTGAGCGCCGCCAGGCCGAGGCCGCGAAAAAGTGAAGCCGCCGGTTCCCGTGTGAATAGACCCGCCCCTCAACCTCACTCATTCGTCATCCTCCCCGCTCCCTGACCGCCCGCGCACTTCACACTCAGCTCCAGTTCGCGAGTCCTCCGCGGCTCAAATGGCGGCTGCAACCCGCCACGACCAGTGGTCACTGCACCCTGCAAAAATCCGTCCTGTGAACAGTCGAGTGCGGCTCACACCGCCAGTTCTCCTGGCGGCAGCCCCGGATACACCTTCGCCATATCCACGTCGTCGCGGATGCGTTTCAGCACAGACGTGATGGCGTGGTGAATCGGGAAACGAACAGGCAGGTCGCCGGGACCGTCGAGGGCGGTGGCGATGATGCCGGACTTTGGCCAGTCGGCGAGGACTTTGCCGCCTTTCGTGCCGCCACCCATGACGAAGGCAATTCCCGCGCGGCCGTGGTCGGTGCCGAGGCTGACATTCTCTGCCACGCGGCGACCGAACTCGGACGTGATGACGACATGGACGCGGCGCATCTCGCTGCCAAGGTCGCGGTGGAAGGCAGCGAGTCCGGTCGCCAGCCGCGGCATGAGGATTCCGGTCAGGGCAAGTTGAGTGAAGTGCGAATCCCAGCCACCGAGTTCGATGGTCGCGGCCCGCAGGCCGACCCGGGCACGCACGAGCCGCGCGATGAGACTGAGGCCGGAGGAGAATTCGTCATTCGCGTAGGCGGCTCCGTTCTTTGGGCCATCCGGGGCTTTGCGAACCGCTTCGATGCGATCAAGCGCCTGAAGCGTCTGACCGCCAGCGAGACCGAGCGGGCCGCCTGCTTTGCCATAAAGCATGGCAAGTTGTCCGCGCAGCGCGGGGTCTTTGTCAGGCAGAGTGAATTCATCCAGCGAGCGAAACGCCACCGCCGCGGCACCGCGCAGACAGTCGGACACTGCACTGCCGATGCTCACCGCGGTGAGTGGACCGTCGGCTGGCGTCCGTGTCTGGTGCAGAAAGCGCCCGATCCACCCTCCACCCTGCGGGCCGCCGTGCTGGAGATAGTCTTCGGCTTCAAAGTGCGAGCGCGACTCGTCGGCGGTGCCACACTGATGAATGATGGCAAGTTCGCCAGACTGAAAGATGGGATACAGCGGCGCGAGGTCAGGATGCAGGCCGAACCTGTCGTCGAGCCGCAGTGCGTTCGCCTTTTTCACGGCGAGCGAAGGACGCGCGCGGTGATAAGCATCGTCCTCCAGCGGCGGGACAAGGTGGAGCCCGTCCGCGCCGCCGCGGAGGAAGACATTCACGAGCACCGGCGCGGCGTCCTGATCCGCGGAGAGCACGGTGTTCACGGGAGAACTGGTGAGGTCGTGGATCATGGGGTACGGAAGTAATCAGTAATCAGTAATCAGTGGGCAGTGGGCAGTGGGCAGTGGGCGGGGATTCGTCGTGGATTTCAGAAACTGATGACCGATTACTGATCACTGATTACTTTCTTAGAACTTCTGGAATGCCGGTGAGGCCAGCGCCAGTGCGGTCACATCACTAACCGCTTCCGCGGCAGCGAGTTCATCGCGTTCGGGCTGGCGGCCGAGGAGGTGGCGCAGCAGGGCGTCGCGTCCGCCGGCGCATTCTGTCAGGCGGGCGGCGTCCATTTTCGAGCAGGAAAGCTGGCCGGCGCTGAGATGCGCGGCGAAATCCCAGCGGTGAAGCAGGGTGGCGAGCCATGAGGCACCGTCGGGCGCGGGGCCTTCCGGTGTCGGGTAGTGGAACGGCGCGTGGCCCATAACCTGGAGCGAACGCTGGATGCCTTTGCCACCGCTGGTGGTGGCACCGGTCGCGCGCAGGGCGGAGGTGATGAAGTGGAACGGGCGCTTTATCTTCGTCCCGCGGGCCGCCCTGAATTCCTCCGTGCTGAAAAGCGCGCGCAGCGTGTCTTTGATGTCGCCGCGGCTGTCATGGAACGCACCCGCAACCGCCTTGACGGCGCGATCAGGCGGTTCGTCAGCGATGAAGTGGCGGCAGAGTTTTGTCGAAATGAATGCGGCAGTGGAAGCATGGGTCGCGACGATATCGAGCAAACGATCCAGGTCTGCCGCGCCGCCGCCGGCCGGAATTTTCACGCCGAGCACTGTCTTCCCGCCGTCGTCGTGCGCATCGGCTTCAAACTTCACGCGACCGATGCCGCCGCCGCCATCGTAACCGGCGAGCGCTCGCACACCCATAGTGACATCCCTGAGGCCGTTGCGCGTCTCGCGACCGGTGGCGGTCCATCCGGTGAGGCAGCGCGCGGCTTCCATCACGTCCTGCTGCGTGTAACCGCCGTGGACGCCGAGTGTGTGGAGTTCCAGCAGTTCGCGGGCGTAGTTCTCGTTCGGCTTTTCAGACGGGGTCCGCTTTTTGTTAGCGCGGCCGTCGAGATAGAAGAGCATCGCGGGGCTCAGCGCGGAGGCTTGGAGCAGGTCGCGGAAATTCCCCAGACTATGGGGCCGGATCACGCTGCGGTCGTCCACCGTTTTGAACCACCGGCAGTCCGTCTTGGACGAGTCGATGTTGAAATGATCGGTCCAGAATCCGACCATGACTTCATACAACTGCCGGCGGCTGTGAACGGCGCGAATAACAGCCTGACGGGTAAGTTCGTCGTTCAACTGTGCCGGCTTGTATTCGTAGAGTTCGGCCACCGGCTCGCGGATCGCCTCCAGTGGCGCGAGCGCGGCGTGGACATAGCGGTCTTCGATTTTCTCCGGCGCGAGCTGTTCCTCGATAAAGCGGGGCAGCGATTCCTCCGGTGTGGCAGCGAGAGTCGAGACGCGCTGGTATTCGCCTGGCGCGATGCCCCATGTGAGGCGATTCAACGCGTGCGTGATGAGATCAATGCTTTGGCCCGCGGGAGCGGTGAATGGCTTCAGGGCGTCCGGGCGCGGTGAGAGCGGCAGCAGCGCGGCGAGTTGCTGGAGCTTGCCGCAGGAAGCGAGTGTGAGCGCCCCGGCTCCGCCCGCGAGGCGCAGAAATCCGCGGCGTGTCGAACACGGGGCGGTCATGTCAGGATGCGGGTGTGCAGTGAGGATTTTCGGCGGTCTTTGCCGCACGGAGACTCATCATCGCGCAGCCAAGCCCGGTGAGCAGCGAAGCCGGCAGAATGGCGAACCATCCCGCGACCGGCAGCACATAACTCACGGTCAGGATGGACGCGGCGCGGCGCGAGGCCGCCCACGAGTCCGGCGACTCCCCATCGTGAACCGTGCGCGGGGTCATTCTCAAGACCTGGCCGGAGGTGCCGGCGATGGCGAGCAATGCCGTGGCACCGCCGACGACGAGAGCGACCGGCTGGCCGGCAGGGCCCGCTTTACCGGCGAACGCAACAAGTGCCGCGGCGGCGACGGCAATGAGGAGTCCGAGGAAAAAGGCGCGCACCGGCGTGCTGCATCGTGCCGCGCAGCGACCGGCAAACGCCGGAAACAGGGTGCGCACGGTGAGGACGCTGGAGCCGATGGTGAGCACGATTCCGATGAGGAGCCATGCGATCATCCACACGGTGGCTGAGGTGAAATAGTTGTCTGGCATACGTGAACCGGCAGACGGGAAGCCTCCGCGGGAAGGTTACAGAAACCGCTGGCGGCGGGCCGTGTGGAATCCACCGTGGTTGAATGCCGCGGCAGTGCGGCGCATTCTCCATCCCCATGACCAAATCACGCTACATCATGATCGGCGGCTTCCTCGGAGCCGGAAAAACCACGACGATGCTCCGGCTGGCGGAGATGCTCACCGCACGCGGACTGCGCGTGGGATTGATCACGAATGACCAGGCGTCGGGGCTGGTGGATACTTCATTGGCGAAGCACCGCAATGTGGCGGTGGAGGAAATCGCGGGCGGCTGTTTCTGCTGCCGGTTCTCGTCGCTCATCGAAGCCGCGCGGCACCTGACGACGACGACACGACCGGAAGTTTTCCTCGCGGAGCCGGTGGGAAGCTGCACGGATCTCGTGGCGACAGTGGCGCTGCCGCTGCAGCAAATCTACGGCGAACAGTTCACCGTCGCGCCGTTCGCGGTGCTGGTGGACCCGGCCCGGGCGCTGCGGGTGCTGGGCATGGAGGAAGGGCGGACGTTTCCGGAACATGTGCTCTACATTTACGGCAAACAGCTTGAGGAGGCCGAGCACATCGTTATCAACAAAGCGGATACCGTAGCACCGGAAACGCTGGCAGCACTGCGCGCGGAAATCGCGAAACGCTATCCGCAGGCGCAGGTGCAGGTTATCTCAGCGCGCGAAGGCACGGGCGTGGAGGACCTGCTGGCGATGCTGCTCGCCGGCGAGTCGGCACCGCAGTCGGTGATGGAAGTGGACTATGCGCGCTACGGCGTCGGCGAAGCCATGCTCGGCTGGCTCAATGGCGCGGCGGATTTGAGCGGCGAGGACTTCGACGGCAACGCGCTGCTGCTGCATCTCGCCGGGGCCATTCAGCAACGCCTCGCGAACAGCGGCGCAGAGGTGGCCCATTTGAAAATGGTGCTCAGTCCCTCCGGTGAACCCTACGAACTGGCCGCCTGCAATCTCGTCCGTGCCGACGCCTCACCGGAACTCAGCCACACGCTCGCCGATCCGCTCGACGACGCCACGCTCCTCATCAACTGCCGCGCTGCCGGCGAACCCGAAGCCCTCCGCGACGCCGTTAACGCCGCGCTGGAGGAAACCGCGGCGCACTTCTCGGTCACAGTCACCGCCGGGCCGCTGGAGTATTTCAAACCCGGCCAGCCGAAGCCGGAACACCGCGTGGCCGCGGTATGAGCCGGTGAGCTCAGTGATCAGTAATCAGTGGTCAGAATTCAGAGAATGAAATGAGACCAACTCCGGCACAGTTTACTGATGACTGACCACCGATCACTGATTACTGATCACTGATTCCTCCCCATAGTCCCCCCATGCTCCTTTCCCTCTCCACCCGCATCCTCTCCACCGTGGACCCGCAGTGCCTCGCGAAGGTGGCATGGAACTTCGGCTTCAAGGGCGCGCGGTCAGTGATGCTGTTTAAGAAGCGGCTCAAGCAGGGCGTGGTGTTTCCGCCGTTCCTTTACCTGAGCATCCTCAACTCCTGCAATCTGCGCTGCCAGGGCTGCTGGGTGGATGTGGAGGCACCGCGGAACATGATCCCGCTCGATGAATTGAACCGCCTCGTGAACGACGCCCGGGAGCACGGCAATTCGTTCTTCGGCGTGCTCGGCGGCGAGCCGTTCATGCACCCGGAGCTGTTCGATTTTCTGGCGCAGCATCCTGACTGCTATTTCCAAATCTTCACCAACGGCCAGCTCATCACGGAGAAGGCGGCGAAGAAACTGCGGCAATTGGGCAATGCCACGCCACTCGTAAGCATTGAGGGCACAGGAGCGGCCTCCGATATTCGCCGGGGCAACAAAGACGTGCTCGGACGCACGCTGCGCGGACTGCGCAATTGCCTCGACGAGAAGCTCCTCACCGGTGTCGCCACCAGTCTCTGCCAGACGAACATCGGCGACCTGCTAACGAAGAAATGGCTGCAGCAACTCATCGACTGGGGTGTTCACTACACATGGTACCATACCTACCGTCCGGTGGGTCCGAAGATCGCGCCAGAACTCGCACTCACGCCGGAGCAGATCACGCAGGTGAGGAAATTCGTCGTCGAGATGCGGGCAGAAGTGCCCATCGCCATCGTGGATGCCTATTATGACGACAAAGGTCAGGCGCTGTGCCCCATGGCCACCGGGATCAGCCACCACATCAGCCCGCGCGGCTCGGTGGAGCCCTGTCCCATCATTCAATTCGCCACCGAAAATATCACCGACAGTCGCGGCATCTTCGAGACCCTGACAAAATCATCGTTCCTCAAAGACTTCCGCGACGTCGCTGCACAGCACACCCGCGGCTGCATCGTCCTGGAACGGCCCGACCTCGTGAAAGCTCTCGCGGCGAAGCACGGGGCCGCTGACACCACCATCCGTCAGACTGCGGTGGCCGAGTTGGACTCCATGGTTCCCCGCACCAGTCAGCACCGGCCCGGCGAGGAGATCCCGGAAAAGCACTGGATGTACCGGCTCGCGAAGAAGTACTTCTTCAACGACTTCGGCGTCTATGACGGGAAGTCCTGACTTCTTCACTGTCCGCCATTCGCCGCCGGCACCGCGGGAATGATCGCCCGAATCTGTTTGGCGCGTTGGGGATTGGCCGCTTCGGTCATGCCGGCGAGGACTTCGAGCTTGAGGGGATCCTTTTGGAGAAGGGGAAGGACGCGCGCGAACTGGGCATCGTCGAAGCCGCTGAGGATTTTGGGCTCGGTGACCATGGCGTCAAAGATGCGGGCCGTGCCGACAGTCGGGCCGTCCTGACCGTCGTTCATGAGATCTATCCACGCGAGCGTCTCCGCAGGGTTCCCTTTGAGCATGGTCTCATAGGCGACGCGGTCGAGAAGGTCCGCCGGGACATGCGCCTGTCCCTTTTGCTTTTCGAGCCATTTGAACATTTCACCCGGGGTCCCGTTCGTGATGTATTTGTGGAGCAGCGCGTCGGCGAGGGCGTTGTAGAGTCCGGGAAAGGCCTCGCTGGTAACCGCGTCCTCCGGTGCCGCGTCGAGAGCGCGCTGGAGGGCTTCGCGGGCTCCCTCCACGCCGGCCGACTGGATGGCCTGATTGAGCAGTGCTCCGCCGTTGATCCCGTCATGTTTGCCGCTGAGAGCGAGGGCCAGCGCCTTCTCCGGATCTTTGCGGCAGACTCCTGTAAGCCATGCGTTAGTGACGGTTTTGCTTTCCCCCAGATCCGCGGCTTTGCATGCTGCCAGCGCGCCCTCCGGGTCCACAAAGGCAAAACCTTCCACGGCGAGAGCGGCGTTGTTTTTGTCGTCGGCAAACATTTTGACCGCCGCAGCGCCGAGGACCGTGCCGCAGCGCCGGATCATGAGGGCCCACTCCGTGTCGTTGCGGCGGCCGGTTTGCGCGGTGATGTCGAGAAAAGCCTGACGAATGGCGAGGGCGTTTTCCGGTGTCATGGACTCCAGCAGAATCGCAGTCGCCGCCATGCGGGTGACCGGATCACTCTCTTCCAGCGCCCGGAAAGTGAGGGCCGTGGCATTCTCCGCCGTCAGGGGCTCGTTGCCGCGGAGTTGGGCGAGGCTGTCGGACAGCATGCCATTCCGTCCGGACGGCAAGAGGACGGGTGCATGGTTTTGCGTCTGACCGGATTTCCCGCCGGCGAGGGCGCCCGTTTCAGCCGGTTCGCTCCGGCGGCCCAGGAAATAACCGCCGGCTCCTGCGAGAGCGGCGACGACGATCAACGGAATAATTCGAGGGCTTTGCATGGCGTCGCGCATATTTGCAGCATTCGCGAAAAAGGGAACAGGTTTGCCGGAATTTCTCCGCCCGCGGCGGCCCGGGGAGCCTCTTCCTCACCCTGTCCGCTCATAAAAGTAAGCCCGGGGGGCCGGATCATGTCTGGTGTGATACGAATTAGCGGAGCCGCAGGCCGTGGCGCTGCCAAAACTGCTGAAGTGCCGCGGGAGAGCCGTTGAAGACATTGCGCTCCACCGGGCGATCCAGATTCCCAAAATAGGGACTCCATCGGTGCGATCCGTGGTGATAGACTTTCGGCCGGGAGCGCCCGCCTTCCCAGTCCACGCCGCCGTATTGCCACAGCGACCAGTCAGACCAGACGCGATATTGATTCAACAGGCCGCGCGGGTGTCCGGGAGCCGGGAAGATGGGGCCGGCACCACTCTCGTGAGAATAAAGCGCCAGCCAGTAGGGCATACGCCGCAGTTTCGTCTTGGTGGCCGCATCGGCATTTCCGAGGAGCAGCTTGAGATGTTGACTGTTTTCCAGGTAAGCGACCGGCACCACGCCGGTGCGGGACTCCACACGGTCCATGAAGCGCAGAATGTCGGGAAGCCGCGACTGCGCATCGAAGTCACTGCAGAGCAGCAGCGACGGAGCATTCCACGAACGCCCCTTTGCCAGGGACATCGCGCGGTTCACAAACTGATCCGCTTGCACGACGGCATCCACATGCGTCTGGAGCCGGTAGTAAACACCCGGCAGCAGCCCCGCGCGGTCGGCGGAGGCGAGAAAAGTGGCGCACTTGGTGTCGAGATTGCCGCCCTTGCCGGCCCGCGCGATGAGACCCGCGGCTCCGTTCGCGCGCAGCGCGGCGACATCATTTTCGGAATAACTTCGTCCCGCACGCTGGCGCTCCTTGGGGTCGTAGGCGGAGACATTGATGATCTCCGGCAGCCCGCGACTGCTGACCGGGGCGCCCACCGGCGCGGCATCGGGTGGACCGCCCGGCGAAGCGGACGGGGGACCACTGGAGGTACAATGTGCCAGGAGTAGAACGAAGGGCAGGAGCAGAAGGCGATTCATGAGGAGGCGGATGCATACGGGCGCGACCCGCGTGTGCAAGATTTCGTTGTCGCCGGCTTCAACGGCTGGTCCCCTGCCCTGCCCCGAGACCTGAAATCAGCGCCGCCGTGATCCTGCCAGGCGCGGCGAGCATGCGGCCATCGAGACGATGCACCGGCTGAATGCCGCGAATGGAGGAAGTGACGAAAATCTCATCAGCCTCACGCAATGACGAGGCAGCGAGAGGCTTCTCTTCAGCCGGAATGCCGCGGGCCGCGCAGGTTTCGAGTATGACTTCCCGCATCACCCCGGGCAGGCAGCCGCTCGTTAGGGGCGGCGTGAGAACGCGCCCGGTGCAGACGAGGAAGACGTTGGAGAACGCCCCCTCACAAACATCACCGGAGGTATTGAGGAAGAGGGCCTCGTCGAATCCCGCGGCGATGGCGGCCCGCTGGGCGAGAACGTTTTCCGCGCAGGCCGTGTACTTGATACCGGCCAGCGGACTGTGCTCGTTGCGGCGGAATGGCGTGATCGTCAGCGCGGCACTGACTTTCACCGGCGAAAGCCGCGCGAGGGTAATGAGCGTGATGTTTTCGTCCGCCGCCGGCCGGTCCGGCGGAGACGGCCCGGCACCGAGAGTGATCCGCACGCGGCCTTCTGTCAGGCCGTGAGCGGAAACGAGCGCCGCGATGGCGGACTCAACCACGGCCGCTTCCGGCACCGGCAAATCCAATCGTGCAGCACCGTCAGCGAGCCGCCGTAAATGTTTCGTTAGGAATACAGGATGCCCGGCACGCAGCAGCAGCGTATCATAGACGCCCAGCCCGGTGAGGAATGCCTGCGCCAGCGGGTCGAGCCGGGCGGCGGACTGCGGCACGAGTGCCCCATTCAGCCAGACGGCGGGATCAGTCATCGCTGCTGGGCTCATGCTCAGGCTTGCCGTTTCCCGCGGCCGCCCCGCCTTCGGTCAGGATCAGGTAGGGATCGAGAGTCAGATCGGAACTGCCGAGATCATCGTTGTGAATTTCGATCGCGATCATGTTCGTCCCTTGCTTGAGCAGTTCCCCGGCATTCGGCAGCGGGAAGAACTTAATCCCCCTGGACTCGTGCGGCTCCACTCCTTTCGCCGTCCCAAGGGAGCCGCTCTTCACGTTGGCCCGCGCGACTTCCTTCCCGTTGAGGTAACAAATGAATCCGTCATCGAAGGAAATGGCGAGTCCGAGTTTGCTGAGATCCTCCTTTCCAGTGAGTTCGAACCCGCGGCGGATGCAGAGGAATTTATACTTCCCCTTCATGCCCGTGATCTCGGTGGCGTCGTCTTCGTCCTCGTAGCCAAATCCGGCCTTCCCGGTTTTCCAGCCGCCTTCCAGCGAGGTGGACCAGCCGGTGCCGGGATCCTGGCCGCCGAGGTATTGCCACTCCGCGCCTTTCTGAATAAGTGCCGCGAACTTCTCCGGCATGTCCGCACCTCTGTCAGGAGTGGATCGCCCAACGGACGGAATCCTCGGCAGTTGAAGAATGCTGCCGACGATCGGCCCCGGCGGTTTCGGCTTCGCGATGCGCGTGAGTTCAACCTTGCCGCGTTTGATCAACTGAAAGGTATCACGGACGGCTCCGTCGGCGTTGAGCATCTGACCGGTGATAGTGTCCCCATTGAGATCCAGCAGCAGCGAGCCGAATTCCAGAATCGTGGTGCGCATCACCGGGCTGGGGTTTTTCTTCCGGCCCAGCGTCGCGCCGCCGTTGCCGGCCACGATGGAAATGGTGCCCTGGTGCGGCGTGATGCCGGCGCTCTTCTTATAAGCGCCGTCGCCCCCCGGATTCCCGTCGCCGTCGTCAAGCACGGCATTTTCCGCCGTCGTCGGAGTGGCGTAGGCCCCGTCTATCAGAAAGGAACGTTCATAAATGTGCGAGTGTCCCGCGAGCACGAGGTCCACGCCGCCGCCTTCGAGGATGGGCATGATGTTCTCGCGCATCTCCACGAGTTCCTTGTCCTTCCCGCGGTCGTCGCTGTCGTGTGAACCTTTGGTGTAGGGCGGGTGGTGGAAGAAGACGATGATCCAGTCAGCCTTCGTCTTCTCCAGATCCGCCTTGAGCCACTGGGCCATCGCGCCATCGGGGGAACGCGCCGCATCGTAACTGTTCAACGCGATGAAATGGACCCGTCCGATGTCGAACGAATAATATTGCTCGGTGCCGCTGGGCACGCCGCCGGATTCACCGGCCGTGGGGGAAATGTAGGCGTCGTAGTACGGGCCGGTGCCGGTGGCGCTCCTGGAAGTTCTGCCCTCGTGATTGCCAATGCTCGGCCAGCACACGGTATTGCGCAGCGTGTCCTGATAGACCTGGAAAAAGTATCCCTGGAATTCCGTGTCGAGGCCACTGCTGTAAGCCATGTCGCCCACATGAAGATAGAGATCGAGCGAACGCTTTTCCTTTGCCAGCCAGTCACGCATCGCGGTGTGGACTTTGGCCTGCACCCGGTTGCCCGTACCGCTGTCGCCCACCACCCACATCAGCAGCGGACGCCCGGTGCCCGGCACCGGCAGCGAATTGAACGAATAGTCCCCTGACGCGGGCGTGAGCCGCGTGCCGCCGTCGTAAATGGCGTAGTAATATTTTGTGTCAGGCTTGAGACCGGCCACACGGACTTCACACTGCCGTGTCTCCGCCGGTGCGGAATGGAGCGGCACGCCACCTCCCGCGGACCCGCCCTCAGCCGCAATCCGGCGGATCTTTGCGGTCGCCCCTCCGGTCTTCTGATCAAGCTTTTCCGGTGACAGTCCAAAATGAACAACCGGCTCAGTGTTCTGCCGCACGCGCCACACCATGTGGACGGAATCCGGCGTCGCCGCCTGCGGATAGGGACCGCGGGTAATGACGGCGGGTTTCGCCACGTCCTGGGCACTGGCGGAGAAGGGTGACAGCGCAAGGGCTGCCGCTAGAAGGATGCGGGCTGGTCGGGTCATGGCGAGGATGTCCGGGGAATACCCTGATTGGCCGGCTTTGGCGAGAGGGATTTACCTTTCGGGTTGCCGGTGATTCGGGGCTGCCGCATCCAACCGGCCTGTGAACAAAGGCGACCTCATCCGCAAAATCATCGCTCACCTCCGCGACACCCTCGCCGCCGGCACCAAGGCCGCGCGGGCGACCTCCGACGCGGCAACCGATCCCGACAGCAAAGCCGAGAACAAATACGACACCCGGAATCTCGAAGCCTCCTACCTCGCCCGGGGACAGGCTTTTCGCGTGGCGGAAACGATGGAAGCGCTCGGCGCATTCGAGTCGCTTGTCGCCAAGCCCTTCGCTCCCGGCCAGCCCATCGGCGAAGGCGCGCTCGTTTCCCTCAGCGGTGCCGACGGCATCCTGCACTACTTCATCG
Organism: Verrucomicrobiota bacterium; assembly: GCA_031414455.1. Classification (GTDB taxonomy): domain Bacteria; phylum Verrucomicrobiota; class Verrucomicrobiia; order Verrucomicrobiales; family V1-33; genus V1-33. The sequence goes on along the minus strand of JANNVM010001163.1, from coordinate 232 downwards.
CCCCGGCAGCCGGCGGCACCGAAGTGGAACTGGACGGCACCGAAGTCATCGTCATCACTCCCTCCTCGCCGCTCGGAGCGAAGCTCATGAAGCGCAGGACCTGCGAGCAGTTTGAATTGAACCCGGGCCGCCCGGCGTCAGCCGTGAAGATCATCACCATCGAGTGAGCAAAGTCAGCGCCCCGGCCTCCCGTCCGGCAAGTCCAACACACCGGGCCGGGGCATACCTAGGG
>JANNVM010001162.1:0-6083 GCA_031414455.1 Verrucomicrobiota bacterium | reverse complement strand
CTCATAGACCCGAAGGTCGTCGCCGATGGGATTTATGCGTGCATGGCCAATGGCGTGCATGTCATCAACATGAGCTTCGGAATTTCCGTGGATGCACCCGTTCTGCGCAACGCGATCATTGCGGCCTCCAATGCCGGAATCGTTCTGGTGGCTGCGGTTGGCGATAACAGTTCCCCCAGCGTCCTTTACCCGGCGAAGTACCCCGAAGTAATTGCGGTTACTGCCGTTCAATCAAACGGTTATAACAACTTCAGCTTCGCATGGTACAACAACTGGGGGCCGGAGGTTGACTTCACAGCCCCGGGGACGGCGACTTATTCAACCTGGATTGGGAGTTCCTACCGGGTGAGTTTCGGCACGGGTCAGGCGGCGGCTCACGTATCCGGTGTGGCCGCGCTGATGCTCTCCGCGGGAAAGACGGATTTGGTCGGCAGAGACGTCACTCCGACTCCCCTGCCGCCCGAGCAGCAGGGGCTGGGACTGATCGATGCTCTGCTGACGGTTACGGCTGAATAGATTTCGGGGCGCGGAGCCAGGAACCAGGTGGGGCGATGCTCCTGCTGAGCCCACTCTATGCGGGCCGGCGTCTGAGCGCCGGGCGGCGCGGAGCGCGATGTGGCCGTCAGCGAGAGCCCTCCGGGGCGAGAGCCAATCTTAAGTTTCCGCTGCGGCTGGATGCGTTTCGACAAGGCTCTCGCCGCTGAGCCGCTGTTTGCGGTCCACGCGGCTCCGCACCCCCTCCGCCCGCGGAAAAGTGGGCGCCCCACCTGGTTTTATGACCCTCATCGCGCCCAAGAGAGGGGGGTTCACTTCAGAATTTCAGAGGCTTCGTCATGCGCGGCTGTCTGGGCTTGTCTCCGCGCTCCGGCTCTTCATTTTGCTGAGCAATCCGCTCCACCGCCGCGCGCCGCCGGCATTCCTCACGGCGATGCCCAATGCCTTCACATCACCGACGAGAACGACCAGTTTCCGTCCGCGGGTGATGCCGGTGTAAAAAAGATTCCGCTGGAGCATCACGTAGTGCTGCGTGCTCACAGGGATGATGATGGCGGGAAATTCGCTGCCCTGACTTTTGTGAATGGTGATGGCCCACGCGAGGCGGAGTTCATCCAGGTCGCCGCTTTCGTAGATGGCGGTGCGGCCGTCTTCGAAATGCACATGCATCCGCAGTGGCTCGGCTTCGATTTCACCGACGCGGCCGATGTCGCCGTTGAAGACGTCTTTCTCGTAATTGTTGCGCGTCTGGATGACTTTGTCGCCGCTGCGAAACGTTAGACCGAAACGCTCGACTTCCATCTTCAGTTCCGCCGGAGGATTCAGCGCGCGCTGGAGCACGGTGTTCAGATTATTCGTGCCCAGCGGCGTGCGATTCATCGGGCTGAGGATCTGAATGTCGCGCGGGTCGAGATGGAAGGCGTTGGGAATCCGTTCGCGCGCCAGATGCACGATGGTGTCCATGATGGCGTCCGGTGTGTCGCGTTCGATGAAGTGGAAGTCGCAGCCATGGGGCGCGGGTTTTTCCAGCACCGGAACGCGGCCGGCATTGATCTCGTGCGCGGCGGTGATGATGCGGCTCTGCGCGGCCTGACGGAATACTTCGGTGAGTCGCGCCACCGGCACGACGCCGCTGCGGATGATGTCGGCGAGCACGTTGCCAGGACCGACACTTGGCAGTTGATCCACGTCACCGACAAGCAGCAGATGCGCGTGGTCCGGCAGCGCGCGCAGCCAGTGCATCATCACAGTCACGTCCACCATGCTCGTCTCGTCGAGCACGAAGAGGTCGCCTTTGAGAGGATTCTGCCGGTTCTTTTGCCAGCCGGTGCCGGGCTGATACTCCAGCATCCGGTGAATCGTCTTCGCCTCGTGCCCTGTGCTTTCGCTCATGCGCCGCGCCGCGCGACCGGTAGGCGCGGCGAGCACGACCTTCACATCCTTCGCGTCGAGAATGCGCAGGATGCACTGGAGGATCGTCGTCTTCCCCACGCCGGGGCCGCCGGTGATGACGAGTGTGCGGTTCTTCAACGCCGCCTCCACCGCCGCGCGCTGACCGTCCGCCAGTTCGCGGCCGGTGTCGCGCTGCACCCATGCCAGCGCCTTCTCCGCATCCAGCGCCGGATAGCGAGACGGCTGACCTGACAAAAACCGCAGCCGCTCCGCGATCTCCGTTTCGGCCCGCGCCAGATGCGGCGGGAAAATCAGCTCCGTGCTTTCGATGACCTCGCGCACGACCTCCGCGTTTTCCTCCATGCGCTTCAGCGTGTCTTCGAGCACCGCGGGTGTCGCGTTCAGCAACTCTACCGCCCTGGTGATGAGTTCCGCCCGCGGCAGCGCGCAGTGGCCTTCATCGCCTGCGGCCAGCAGCAAATGGGAAAGCCCGGCCTTCATCCGCTCCGGCGCGTCCGCCGGCATCCCTAGCTTCTGCGCGATGCCGTCTGCGGTCTTGAATCCGATGCCGTGAATGTCGCGCGCGAGTTGCCATGGATTCGCCAGCACGCGGTCCATCGCGTTCTCGCCGTAAGCCTGGTAGATTTTGACCGCCTTGCCGGTGCTGATGCCGTGCTTGTGGAGGAACACCATGATGACGCGGATGTTCTTCTGCTTGTCCCACGACGCCCGGATTTCCTTCCGCCGCTTGCTGCCCACGCCCGGCACTTCTTCGAGCCGCGCGCTGTTCTTTTCGATCACGTCGAAAATTTCCTCACCAAACCGCGCCACCAGCTTTTTCGCATACACTGGTCCGATACCCTCGATGAGACCGCTGGCGAGATAACGCTCGATCCCCTCACGCGACGACGGCGCGGTGGTCTCGATCACCTCCGCCTTAAACTGTCGCCCATAGTCCGCCACATTCACCCACTCGCCCCGCGCGGCAATTTCCTCGCCCGCGTGAACCGTCGGCACCTTCCCCGTCACCGTCACCGGCTCCATCCGCCCGCGCACCTTCACCTTCAGCACCGAGAACCCCGTGTCCTCCGTGTGAAACGTCACCCGCTCAACTGTCCCGGTCAGTGTATCCATCGGCGCGGAGTGAAGGAGGGGACGGCGCGGCGGGAAAGGACGAATCGAGCGGCGGCCCATCGGTGGACTGCGCACTGTCATGGATGTTTTCGTGTCTGGACTTCGTTCTTCCCACGAAGATGGCTCGCAGGGACGCCAAAACGTAGAGCCAGCAAACGCTCGCAAAAGCGTTGAGTGGAAGTCCGATGCCAAGATTCTCTAAGATCGAAAGGGCCGTCGTGAATGCGAGGTATCCAAACGCGGCGGTCCACAGCCAACTCCTCACCGGACACTCCGCACACCAAACATTCCAATACAGGAATTCCGGACGCGCCCTCTTAATGGACAGCCAGATCCACACCCCGAGGGGCGGCCCCAATGTGACTACCATGAGTCGGGCGCCAATGATCGGTATACCGATGCTGTCTGCCTGGACCGGATAGTAGCCGAGTTCCAGCGTGCGCTGATAATACATGGGCAGGAGCCACCACTGCACTACCCACAGGACACACCAGAGGGCGAATGTGAAGTGTGGTCTGATGCGCATGGGCGAATTTCTGCCTGACAGGTGATCCGGATGCAATCTCCGAATGGCCCCACGGACATTATACGAATTCCGGCGTCTGCATTGAAGGAATCGCGCTCTGAATTTCCCTCGCGCCTTCGCCGTGTCCCGCTATGAACGCGGCCCCATGAACTTCTCGAACACATTCCATCCTCCGCAGCGCATTCTTCTCGGTCCTGGTCCCAGTGATGTGCCGGCGCGGGTGCTTCAGGCGCTCGGAGCGCCGACGCTGGGGCATCTGGATCCTGAGTATTTGAAGCTGATGGACGAGATGCGGCAGATGCTGCGCGAAGTGTTTCAGACGCAGAATGAAATGACGCTGGCGATGAGCGGCACGGGCAGCGCGGGCATGGAGACGGTGGCGGTAAATTTGCTGGAGCCGGGCGATGCGGCCATCGTCTTTGTGAACGGATGCTGGCAGGCTCAGCGGATTCGGATGTAGAGGAGCGACGGAGAGGAGAATGCTGAAAAAATGCTTGCGGATACGCGAACTTATGCCATTCATTACCACATGAATTACAGCAGCATCAGAACCAGCATGGCTCTCGATCAATGGACCCTCAATACCCTCAAGGCCCTCGCCGGGAAATTCGGCGTCTCAAAGAGCGAGGTCATGCGCAAAGCCGTCCGCACTCTCAACGAACAAGTGGAACATGAAAAGAGCCGTCCCAGTCCGCTCCAGGCCCTGGATTTCCTCCACAGTGGCGGCGGTCTCACCGTGCAGGAAGCGGAGGCCTTCCGGGCCGAAGTGCAGGCTGAGCGCCAGGCCAAACGCTATTGGTGGGAGTGAGCCATGCGGATGCACCTGGACACCAATCTGCTCATTGATCTGGTCACTGCCGGATCACCGCACATCGCGGTGGTCCGGCGCTGGCTGGAGGAAGGCGTGGAACTCTGCGCCTCGGCCATCGCATGGTCGGAATTTTGCAACGGCCCGCTCTCGAAGCAGCAGAAAGACTCCATCTCCGCCGTGCTGGGCGGTCGCGTGCTGGACTTCACCCACAAGGAAGCCGAAACCGCCAGCGTGCTCTTTCACCGCACCGGACGGAAACGCGGCAGCCACGCCGACTGCATGATCGCCGCCGCCGCCCTCTGCCAGGGGGTGAAAGTCGCCACGCGCAATTTCCGCGACTTCGAGCGATTCGAAGCCTTCGGCCTCAAACTGGAAAAGGTGCCGACGGTCGCGTGAAACCGTGGGCACCTGCGAGCAGGGGATATCCGTTAGGTCATCCGCCACAAGTCCTCGCCGCCGGGGCCGGATTCCGTCGTCACCGCCGGCAGCAGTGACGTAAACCACAAAGCACCACGCATAAGACAACCACTGGCTAACGTCCTCAGCACCTCGGGGATGAAGTTCGGCATGGGCTCGGGCTATCCAGGCCTCAGGCCTCAGGGGAGCGTGGCAAAGGGGTTGATGATTTGCAGGCCGGGGATGTGTTTGAAGTCGTCCACATTTCGCGTCACCAGCGGCACCCTGTATTCCAGCGCGGTGGCGGCGATGATCGCATCTCCGAGTTTCATCCGCTTCTGCTGCCGCAGGCGCACGGCTGACTCGATCACCTCTTCATCCAGCGCGTAGCTGAGCACTTCACAGAGGAATTCGCGGATAGCTTCATTCTCCCCGGCGCTGATGCCGGTGAACCCCAGCGCCTCCACCCGGGTCACACTGGCGCAGGCGGCTCCAGGATGCCGTGTCCATGGGGACAACCAGGCCCCACCGGATTTGCAGGCAGCAATGACGATGTTGGTATCCAGCAGCATCTTCTCACTCGCGGCCGGGTTGAATGACATCTTCCCTCATGGAGCGCTGCCACTCCACGGGATCGGCGATGTCGCGGTAGGGATCCAGCGCCCGCACCTTCTCCAGTGCCGCCATGCGCCGGGCGATCATCTCCGGCGTGGCCTGCGGGATCTGGCGCTTCGGCTTGCCATCCGTGGCATCCGCCACCGTCAGCACCACATGCGCCCGCCCCGGTTTTAACCAGTGCGGCAGGGGAGAAAGAAGCCTCATGCTTCCGTCCGCAGCGATTTCGATGTCGGTTTCCAGCGTGTTCATGTTCGTCAGGGTATCCGTTTTCTCCACTGTGCAAAGGGATCACTCCTCCGCCATCCCCGGAGGGAACTGGATGTCCATATCCTCCACGGAGAGCTTGCCGGAGATCAGGCGCGGGAGGATGAGGCCGCGGGTCATGAGGATTCGGTGCGGAGTGAAGGAGGAATTGCCGGGGAGGGAAAGGCGGAATACGGCTGGACCGGTGCCGGAGGCATGCAGGTGCCCCGACATTGACAGCCAGCGGCAGCACGCCATCTCTGCCGGCCATGAAGAGCGTTTTCATCCATCGCGATCCAATTCTCGTGGGCCACGCGTTATCGCTGCTCACGGAAGCAGGCATTCGGGCCTTCATTCGCAATGAGGTATCGCACAACCTGATGGGTGCCTCTATTGCCGGGCCGCTCCTTGCCTTCAGTCCTGACTTGTGCGTGCTGGATGAAGGCGATTGGCCGCGGGCGATGGAGC
>JANNVM010001161.1:0-3885 GCA_031414455.1 Verrucomicrobiota bacterium | reverse complement strand
AGCGCGGTTGATCGGGACCTTCCGATCTTTTTTCGGAACTCCTGGCCGGTTTTTGTCCTGTAATAAACAAACGTATGTCAGACACCAGGACTTGTGCGGAGTGCGGGGCTCCTTTGCCGTCGTACTGGCCGAAGGGCCTGTGCGCGCAGTGCGCCATCGACGGGGCGCTGGAGATGAGCGACGGCGAAAGTCAGGTTTTCCAGGCGGAAGGGCCGAGCGTCCCAGCCAATCTCCGGTCGCTGCAGCCGGGTGTGGAGAATGCGCCCCTCGGAGCATTCGGCGACTACGATTTGCTGGAGGAGATTGCGCGGGGCGGGATGGGCGTGGTTTACAAGGCGCGGCATCGGAGTCTCAATCGTATCGTCGCCGTGAAGATGATCCTGGCGGGGTCGCTGGCGGGCAGGGAATTCGTCCAGCGCTTTCGGACCGAAGCTTCAGCCGCCGCGATTCTCCAGCACCAGAACATCGTGGCGATCCACGACGTCGGTGTCCACCAGGGCCAGCATTACTTTTCGATGGACTACGTCGAGGGCCGGACCCTGGCGCAACTCGTCGGTCAACAGCCGTTGGCCGCCAACAAAGCGGCCCGCTATGTGGAACTCATCGCCCAAGCGATCCATTAAGCCCACGGGCAGGGCATCCTCCACCGCGACCTCAAGCCGTCGAATGTGCTCATCGACTCGAACGACCAGCCGCGGATCACCGACTTCGGCCTGGCGAGACGACTCAATGGAGAGTCGAGTCTGACTTTGTCCGGTCAGGTTCTCGGATCGCCGAATTTTATGCCGCCGGAACAGGCTGGCACGAAGCGCGGCGCGGTTGGCCGGCCGAGCGATGTCTATGCTCTTGGCGGTATTCTTTACTACTTGCTGACTGCCCGCGCAGCCTTCCACGCCGAATCGTTGGAACAAATCATTACACAAGTGCTCAATACGGAGCCGGTATCGCCGCGCATGCTGAATTCTTCAATCCCGCGGGATCTGGAAACGATCACGCTCAAGTGTCTGGAAAAGGAACCATCGCGCCGTTACCACACCGCACAGGAGTTGGCGGATGAACTGGGCCGCGTTCTTCGCAAGGAACCGATTCGAGCGCGTCCGGTCAATACCGCGGAGAAACTCTGGCGCTGGTGTCGCCGCAAGCCGGCGCTCGCGAGCGCCCTCGGCTTCGCCGTGGCCGCGCTGGTGATCGGTCTCGCCACGACCTCTTGGCAATGGCGCCGTGCCGAGCGCCTTGCCGGGTCAGAGCGCCAGGAGCGCATCGCCGGCCAACGCCGGCTGTATGTGGCAAACATGAACCTGGCGCAGGCGGCGTGGGAACAGAACAACGTCAGCCGGGTCCGGCTGTTGTTGGAAACCACGATGGCGCCGGAGCGCGGATTTGAATGGTATTACTGGCAGCGCCAATTGCATCTGGAGTTGCAGGCGCTCCGCGGGCACACCGGCTCGATTCTGGCCGTGACTTACTCTTCAGACGGGCGGCGGATTGTCACCGGGAGCGCGGACAAGTCCGCCAGGGTCTGGGATGCCGAGACCGGCCAGGAATTGTTCCCGCTCGAAGGGCACACGGGTCCGGTGCGGTCTGTGGCCTTTTCAAGAGACGACAAGCGGATCGTCACCGGCAGTTGGGACGGGACCGTCCAGGTGTGGGAAGCCGCGACGGGCAGGCCCTTGCGCAGCATCGTGGCGAATGGAAGGGAAGTGTTCTCCGTAGCTTTCTCGCCGGACGGCCAGCGGATTGTCACCGGCGGCCAGGAGAAGAAGGCGAGGGTCTGGGACGCCAACAGCGGCAACGAACTGTTCCCGCTCGTGGGACACACCAATGGGGTTTGGGCGGTGGCATTTTCGAGAGACGGCCAACGGATCGTCACCGGCAGTTGGGATCAGACCGCCATGGTGTGGGATGCTGCCACGGGTAAGGAGTTGCGCCCCCTCATTGGACACCGCGGTGCCGTATTATCGGTCGCGTTTTCTCCCGACGGACAGCGCGTGGTCACCGGGGGCCAGGATCACCAGGCGAAAGTGTGGGATACGGCCAGCGGCACCAATCCATTGACACTGAAAGGACACAACTCCGCCGTATTCTCGGTCAGCTTCTCGCGGGACGGGAAGCGGATTCTCACCAGCAGTGACGATCAGACAGCCCGGCTTTGGGATGCGGTCAGCGGTGAAGATCTGCGTGTCTTCAAAGGGCACGGCTCGCGGATCGGATCCGCCGCTCTCTCCCCGGATGGTCAGCGGATCGTCACGGGCGGCGGGGCGGTGCGCTCCGCGCCCGACGGCATCTTTTTTATTCCAACCACTAACGATGACCAGGTGGCCAAAGTGTGGGACGCGACCGACACCAGAGAAGTGCGGACACTAAGCGGACACGAAAAGGAAGTGGTGTCCGTGGACATCTCTGCGGATGGGGGCTTCGTGGCGAGTGGAAGTTTCGATCGCACGGCCAGGGTGTGGGACATTCGCACCGGACTGGAAGTTTCGAGAATGACCGGCCATGAGGGGCCAGTCCGGGGCGTCGCGTTTTTTCCGGACGGGAAGCGGATCGTCACGGGGGGGTTTGACGAGACCGTCAGGATCTGGGACATCGCGAGCCGACGGGATATTCACCAACTGAAAGGCCATACCAAGGAGGTTTTTTCCGTGGCGGTCTCGCCCGACAGCCGATGGATTGCCACCAGCGGCTGGGACCACACGGTCCGAGTATGGGATGCGGTGACCCGCCAACAACGGCACAAGTTTGACGAGCCTGCCCGCGTGTATGGCGTCGCCTTTTCTCCGGACAGTCGCAAGGTCGGCAGCGTCAACCTGTCTGGAATGGCGAGACTTTGGAATCCGGAGAGCGGCAGGGAATACCCCGGTTTTCGCGACACTCAACACGTTTGGTCCCTGGCCTTTTCTCGGGATGGGCGCCGGATCGTCACCGGCAGTTTCGGGCAGATCGCCAGGGTATGGGACGCGGCCAGCGGTCAGCAGCAGATCACTCTCGAAGGGCACGCGGCCGAGATTCATGCGGCTGTGTTCTCCCCCGATGGCCGCCGGATCGTGACGGGCAGCGCGGACCAGACCGCCAAACTGTGGGATGCGGAAACGGGCAGTGAACTCCTCACCCTCAAGGGACACAGCGGAAATGTTTACTCTGTGGCGTTCTCCCCGGACGGGCAGCGGATTGTCACCGGGAGTGGCGATCGCACGATCAAGGTCTGGGAAGCCGCTTCAGACGAACAGGTAGCGAAGTGGCAAGAGAAGGAACGGACGGCCGCTGCCGTGAAGCAAATCCCAGAGAATCCGCACTGAGTCCGTTTCTTCACCACTCCCCAATTTATTTCAGAAAGTCCCGCTACTTTCCCCGACAGAAAGTCCTGTAAGCAATGACAGGATCGCATGTGGCCTCGGTGGCCACAATTTCCTCTCAGTCTAATTTATGAAAAACACGCTTAGCCTTCAAACGCGGATTTTTTTCGCTATAGCGCTGGGATTAGGATCGTCTTTCGGTCTGGCCGCAGCGACAGAGAATTCGGCTGATACCGCGCCGGCAACAACCGCTATCCCGTGGTCGCAACTCGGCGCGAAGGCGGGTGCTGATTACCATGGCGATGCGCTGGCCGTCATTCCCACCGCCGATGGCGCTCGCTTGCGGTGCGTTTTCCAACGGCTCGAAGGTGAGGCTACGCGCGAGGGCTTGTGGCTGACTTCGACCGTGACTAACGCGGTGAACGACCGTTTCCGTTTGCTGGCCGTAGAGGTAGGGCGTGGTGCCTCGTGCCCGCCGTCGGAAGTGAGTGGCGCGACCGGCCGGTCAGCCAGCATCCAATCATCAACATCCGGCATCCAGTTGTCGGCGACCGGCAATGTTTCCATTGACGGCCAGAGCGTGCGCTTCACC
>JANNVM010001160.1:0-3395 GCA_031414455.1 Verrucomicrobiota bacterium | reverse complement strand
TCTTGCTCACGGCGGCGACGATCGCGTCGTGGATGCGGCGGCTCGACGAAGAGGGAGAGGACGCGCTCGTCCGGACGGTGGTGCCCGTGAATCGGTTTCCGGACTTCGTCAGCGTCGTCGTGCAGCAGCTGCGTGCGACGTGTCCTTCGCTCGGCAAGGTGCGCATCGCGCAGATGCTCGCGCGTGCCGGGCTCGCGCTCTCCGCGAGCACCGTGCGCCGCGCGCTCCGGCGCGAGCTGTCCGACAAGCCCACGCCGCCCGACGGAGCGAGGGGGAGGGCCTCCGAGAAGAGGTCGAGCGCCGCGCCGAAGCATGTGGTGACGGCGTCGCGGCCGCATCACGTCTGGCACGTCGACCTCACCGTTGTGCCACTCGTCGGCGGCTTTTGGATCCCCTGGCTTCCGTACGCCGTCGCGCAGAGGTGGCCCTTCGGCGCGTGGGTCGGTGTCGTGCTGGATCACTTCTCGCGCACCGTCGTCGCGCGCGGCGTCTTCGGCAAGCAGCCGACCGCGAAGCAGGTGTGTGCGCTGCTGGAGCGCGCGGTGCGCGACGCCGGCACGGCGCCGCGTCACATCGTCTCCGACCAGGGCGTGCAGTTTCAGGGCGAGTATCGCGCGTGGTGCCGGAGGCGAGGCGTGAGACCGCGTTATGGCGCCGTCGGGCAGCACGGCAGTATTGCCATGATCGAGCGCTTCATCCGCTCGATGAAGCACGAGGGGATTGCTCGGCTCCTCGTGCCGATGTCTCTCGGCCTTCTTGGGGGCGAGCTGGATGCGTACCTCGTCTGGTATCACGAGCATCGGCCGCATCAAGGGCTGGGCGGACGGACGCCGCGCGAGGTGCTCGACGCCCGCGGCAAGAAGGTCATGTCGCGTGGTCCGCGCGCTCCGCCGAAGCGTCGCTCGAAGATGCGACCGCGGCGTCTCGTTGTCTCCTTCGTCGAGGCGCGGCGGCATCTTCCCGTCGTCAGCCTTCAGGGCACAACATCAACCAACACACACCATGGCCTTCAGCACTGTCAGCAAAAAATCCGGTAAAACCTACTATCTTCACCTCAAAGAGCAGAAACGCGCCGACGGCGGCGTAACGAAACTTTTCTACTTTGGCGGCGAAGCCAAAGCCGGAGTCCAGGACAGCCTCCCCGATGGCTATAAAGTCATCGAGAACGAGCGCACCGGCCTCCCCATGCTCAAGAAAAAGTAAGCTCCCCGGGAGCGAATCCCTCACGCCTCCTGCTTCCCGGCGAAGGGAAGCAGGAGGCTTTTTCGTTTCCACGCGGCGTGCCGTAGAGTGGGCTTCCCAGCCCACCGGTCCTTCTTCTTCACAGTGCGCACCCACCGTCTTAAATCTCCAATCCCAAACCCTAAATCTGAAATGTCCAAATCAGTAGCCATCGTGGGCGCCACCGGAGCGGTCGGCGTCGAAATGATCCAGTGCCTCGAGCGCCGCGGTTTCCCCGTGCGCGAACTCGTCCTCCTCGCCAGCGCCAGGAGCGCGGGGAAGAAACTCAAATTTAAAGGCACCGATATCACGATCAAGGAACTGACTGCCGACAGCTTCGCCGGCGTGGACATTGCGCTATTCAGCGCCGGCGGCGGCATCTCCAAAGAGTTCGCGCCGCACGCCGTGAAGGCCGGAGCGGTCGTCGTGGATAATTCCTCGGCATTCCGCATGGACCCTAACGTGCCGCTCGTCGTTCCGGAGATCAACGGTGCCGACGCGAAGCAGCACCAGGGGATCATCGCGAATCCGAACTGCAGCACCGCCATCACGCTGATGGCGCTGCACCCGCTGCACAAAGCCTTCGGCGTCACCCGCATCTTCGCCAGCACTTATCAGGCGGTCAGCGGCACGGGCGCCCAGGCCATCGAAGAACTCGCGGCGCAGTCGCGCCAGTGGGCCGCCGAATCCCGCGCATGGGATGCCGCCAGGCTCGACTCTCCGCCGTCGGTTTATCCCCACCAAATCGCCTTCAATGTCATTCCCCAAGTGGATGCTTTCCTCAGCAGCGGCTACACCAAAGAGGAGATGAAGATGGAGAACGAGGGTCGGAAGATTATGCATCACCCGGCCTTCCGCGCGTCCGTCACCTGCGTGCGCGTCCCCGTCTTCCGCGCTCACAGCATTGCGGTCAGCGCGGAATTTGAAAAGCCCGTCAGCCTCGAAGCCGCCCGGGCTGCCTTTGCCGCCGCGCCCGGCCTCGACCTTATAGACAACCCGGACGCCAAAGAATATCCACTGCCGCTCAACGTCGCCGGACGCGACAATTGCGCCGTCGGCCGCCTGCGCAAAGACTGCGCGATGGACAACGGCCTCGCCTTCTGGGTCGTGGGCGACCAGCTCCTCAAAGGTGCGGCGCTCAATGCCGTGCAGATCGCAGAACTCCTGTAGAGGGGACTTCCCAGTCCCCCAGCCTTTCCCGTTCACATGGAATTCGCCGACTGGCTCTCTTCACAAAAGCAACGCGTCGAGGTCGCACTGCACCGCCTGCTGCCGCCCGCCACTGAACCACCGGCGACGCTGCATGCCGCCATCAGGCACAGCATGTTCGCCGGCGGGAAACGCTTGCGTCCGATTCTCCTGCTCGCCGCCTGCGAAGCTTGCGGCGGTGACACAGAAAAGGCACTGCCCGCCGCGTGCGCCGTGGAGTGTATCCACACCTACTCGCTCATTCACGATGACCTGCCGTGTATGGACGACGACGACTTCCGCCGCGGCCATCCCACCTGCCACAAGGTCTATGGCGAAGCCATCGCCGTGCTCGCCGGCGATGCCCTGCAACCGCTCGCGTTTGAACTGCTGCTTCAATCCGGCGGTACCGAACTGGTGAAGGAACTCGCCACCGCCGCCGGCTCCCGCTTTCTCATCGCCGGTCAGGTCCGCGATCTCGAAGGCGAAGAAAAACAAATCACCTTCGAAGAACTGCGCACCATTCACGAAGGTAAAACCGCCGCACTGCTCACCTGCTGCTTCCGCCTCGGAGCGTTGATCGCCGGCGCCTCAGTGGAAAAACTCCACGCCCTCACCACCTTCGGTCACGCGCTCGGTCTCGCCTTCCAGGTGATAGACGACATTCTCGACTGCACCCAGTCCTCCGAAAAGCTCGGCAAAACCGCCGGCAAGGACGCCGCCGCCGGCAAGAGCACCTACGTCAGCATCCTCGGCCTCGAAGCCGCCCGCAGCGAAGCCGCCCGCCTCACCGCGGAAGCGCACGCCGCACTGGAGCCGCTCGGATCAGCCGCGGACCGGTTGCGGGAAATCGCCGACCATCTGCTCGCGCGGGACATGTAAGTCAGTACAACTCCACGGGCGAACGTTTCCTGTCTTCCACACTTAAGTTCGCCGCAGCGTCTTCCCCGAGCACCGCGACACGCAGGGCCTGGATGTCATTGTTG
>JANNVM010001159.1:0-18958 GCA_031414455.1 Verrucomicrobiota bacterium | reverse complement strand
CCGTGGACGCACCTCCCGCCGGTGACGACGCCACCGTGCTGTCCGTTCTGAATTCAGCGGTAAGCATTGCGCCGGCAGTGGCACCACTCCGGGGCACACAACTCTGGTACGATCCGCGCATCGCCCAAAAACACCTCCCGGTCGGCATTTCCGCGGCGGACTCGTTCTATTATACCATCGTGGATATTGGCGCCGGACCCGTCACCGCCTACGCAGCCAGCGGGACGGCCACGAATGTCACTTCACCCGCGCACCGCCTGACAACCGGTGAGCAGATCATCATCAGCGGATCACAAACCGCGGGCTACAACGCCGTCTTCACGGTCATCCGGGTGGACCAAAACACGTTCTCCATCCCGTTCGCCTTCATCAACAATCCAGCGACGAAGGGAAGCTGGACCACGGTCGGAACGCGGGCCACTACGAGGCGGTCGGAGAATCAGGTCACCCTCACCGTTATGGGCCGCAACGATGCACCCACCCCCGTCGCTGACACGCTGGCGACCAATGAAGAGCAAATCCTCCGCATTATGGGCGATCCCGACCTCATCGCGGCAGCTCCGGTCTTCGACACCGATCCCTCCTATCCACAGCCGCGAGCCTTTGCCGCTGCCAGCCTGCTCGCCAACGACAGTGACCCTGACGATGACGACAACACCTTCAAAAAGCTCCGGATCATTGGAGTGACCCAGGCGACGGTGGTGACGGCCTACCAGGGCGCTGCCGGGCAGGCTCCGGTGACGGTGACGGCGGCCGCCCACGGCCTGACCAGCGGGACCACGGTGCTCATTTCAGGTTATGGCGGCCACGCGAGCTACAACAACTACCACACGGCCACCGTAGTCGATGACGATACGTTCACCATTCCCGTCGCATTCGTGGAGAATCATGCCCAGAAAGGATTTTGCGGCGTGCTCAACGGTCCGGAGCGGCTGCGCACGGTCAGCGCCATGGGCGCCGGCGTGAATCTGGAAATCCGCACCAGTCGCATTGAAACCAATATCGTCTATAACCCGCGCGTCTCCGAGGAAATAAACCGACTCTCGATCAACGAACCGGCCGCCGATTCCTTTTTCTATGTCGTCGAAGACAGTCACGGTGCCAATGCGTTCGCCAAAGTGACGGTGAATCTCACCGGCGTTAACGACGCGCCCGTACCGGAGGACGATCCTGATTCACTGGGCGGCCTGGCCGAACTCGTTACCGGCGGCACGACTTTGCGTGACCTGCTCGCTAATGCGAACGTTTTGTATTCGGTCCCGGATGCCTCCGCTGCCGGTCGCGCCGTGGTGACTCTCAGAGCTGGCGAGTCCGACTACGTGCTCGGGGGCGTGCCTCGCACGACGGAGGATACTACTTTGGAAATCACGGCCGCCGCCATCCTTGGAAATGACGCGGACGTGGACCATCTCGACACCCTGCGCATCACGCTCGCTGCCGGACAGGAAACGAGCCGTGAAGGCGCTGCCATTCAGTTGGCGGGCGGCGGTGCCAGCGTCGTCTATAATCCATCCGGCTCGGCGCGACTCAATGCTCTCGCCCGCGAAGAGAAGATCATCGATACCATCGAGATTACCGTCTGGGACGGCGTCGCGGGCGTGGTTTCCATCGTCGCCATTGAAGTGACCGGCCGGAACGACATGCCTGAGGCCCATGCGGACGAGGCTGCGATTCCGGAAGATCAGCTCCTGACACTCGCACCGCCGGCGGTCCTCTTCAACGATTTCGAGCCCGATCAGGACACGAACCTTCCTGACAACCGGAAAGTGCTCAACCCGGTCACGAACGCTTCCACCACGGTATATGGCACGCGGATCGACACCTCGATTGCTCCTGCGTCAGGCGGCGTCAATTCATTTGAATCGATGGCGGGGCAACCTGCGCTGACGAAAGTAAATGCGCCATCGCACGGGTTGAATACCGGTGGAGAAGTCGTGATCGGCGGCACGGCTGTTGATGCCTACAATGGACAATTTCCTGTCACGCGCCTTGATGACAAC
This sequence comes from Verrucomicrobiota bacterium, assembly GCA_031414455.1. Lineage (GTDB taxonomy): Bacteria > Verrucomicrobiota > Verrucomicrobiia > Verrucomicrobiales > V1-33 > V1-33. Next base: position 16,958 of record JANNVM010001159.1, on the reverse strand, counting down.
TCCTTCTCAATTCCATTAGCCTCCGACGCCGGGGCTGCCACTGCGGGCGCGGGCACGTGGGCCAGCCTGCGCAGCACGCTGACTTACGACCCCCGGGGCTCGTTGTTCGCCGGAGCACCGGCAAATATCGCGTTTACACTCGATGGCCTCGCACAGGGGCAGACCTACAGCGACACGTGGACCTATACCATGTTCGACGGCAGCTTCGTCTTTGCCAATGATGACACCTTCCGTGTCGCGGCCGACGCTCTCGACGTGGTTCTGCCGGTTGCGGTGAATGATGTGAATCTCAACGCCCTCACTGGCACCCTGACCATCGTCGCCGTCGGCACACCGAGCCAGCGCGGAACGGCCACGCTTGCCGAAAACAACACGATTCTCTACTCGCCAGAAACGAGCTTCTTCGGCGATGAGTATTTTACTTACACGGTCGTTGACGAACAAGGCAACGTGGACTCGGCCCTCGTGACCGTGCGGGTTACCGTTGAGCAGCTTAACGGCAATCTCCAGGCGAACCGCGATGCCTTCACCGTCGCCAAAGGCCAGTCGCCGCTGCTCCGCGTCCTGGCCAATGACGACATCGTGCCCGCCACTGGCGCCACGCTGACTATCACGCGCATTTCCACGCTGCCGAGCGCCGGGGGCACCGCTGTCATCGAAGAAGACGGTATTCGCTTTACCCCCGCGGCCTCGGCACCATCCTATCCCTACAGTGAGAGTTTCGCCTACGAGATCAGCGCCGGCGGCACCGCCCGGGCCATCGCCACCGTGGCCATTCAGGTGGCGAATCGCGAGAACACGCTCAACCTCCGCGCCGACGCGGTGGGCGTGCAGGCCGACAGCAGCAACAATCAACTCGCGGTGCTCGCAAATGACAATATTCTGCCAGGCTCCGGTCTCGGTCTGAATATCACTGCGGCCGGCACACCGGTTCCTCCCACCGTGGCCCACGGAATCGTCCAGATCAGTGCCGATGGTAAACACCTGCTTTATACTCCGAACGATGGCTTCGTCGGCACCGACCGTTTCCGCTACACCGCGAGCGACGGCCTCGGCGGCACCGGCACCACGGAGGTCAGCGTCGTCGTCGGCGGCCTGACTACCAACAACGACTTCTTTACCGTTTCATCCACGGCACCGGTGTCACCGGCGGCCCTTGATGTGCTTGCGAATGACCGGGTCATTGGCGCACCGGGTGTCGTCAGTATCAAAGCCATGGCTCAGATCAACGATCCGCTCGGCGTGCTGGCTGTCAGCGGCGACCGGCAGACGCTGGTCTTCACGCCGGTCGCGGGTGCGATCGGCGAGAAAACGTTCACTTATCAGATAGTGGATGCCACCGGGCGCGAAGCCGCCGGCAGCGTCACCGTTTTCGTCTTCACCTCGGGGCTGCGCGCAAACTCCGACTTCTTCACCGTCCAGGCGGACAGCAATTCCAGCGAACTGCACGTCCTGCTGAATGACGTCTCCATTCCCGATCTCGGGCAGCAAAAAGCCATCGCTGGCATCGGCACCGGCAGCAATGCGCCGGACCAGGGCGGCACGGTGCTCATCAACGCCGCGAATGACCGTGTGCTCTACTCTCCAGCGGAAGGCTTCTCCGGCGAAGAACGGTTCACCTATTTTGTAACTGACGGTGAAAGCACGGCCACGGCACAGGTGGTGGTGCGGGTCAGTGACGGCACGCTCTTTGCCAGTGACGACTGGTTCAGCGTCTATAAAGGAAGCACGCAGATGCGCCTCGAAGTTCTGGCCAACGACCGGGTGCTCCCCTCTTCCGGCCAGCAGCTCACGATTACCGGCGTGGGTATCATTCAGAATGCGCCGGGCCAGCAGGGCACCGTCACCGTGACCGACGACGGCGGCGCACTTCTCTATACTCCGAATCCCGCCAACGCCACCTATCCGTACCCCGAGTCCTTTACTTACGAAATTTCCGACGGCTCTGTGCGACGCGCTCAGGGCACTGTGCATGTGGAAGTGCTCGACCGTGCCGGTGCGCGTGAGATGGAGACGAACGACGACGCCTTCACCGTCCTCACCGGAAGTCAGAACACGCTGCTCGCGGTGCTTGCCAACGACGATATCCGCCCGGCCGCGGCGACCGGATGGACCATTACGGATTCCGGTGCTCCGAATCAGGGTGGCGCTGCCGTCATCGCAGGCCCGGCCATCGCCTACACGCCGCGTGCAGGATTTGTTGGCACGGAGACTTTTGCCTACACTGTTTCCGACGGTCTCGGCGGCTCCGGCACGGCGACGGTCACTGTTAAAGTCGGCGACATCAGCATCAGCGATGACAATTTCACCGTCTTGTCAGGGAGCAGCAGCATCGCACTTGATGTGCTCGCCAACGACGGCTTATTTCCCGCCGGCTTACCCGATCCCGACGACCGGCCCGGTCTTACCGGATTCACGCTCTCCACGGCTCCGATCACGCCCAGCCACGGCGGCACAGTGATTGTCTCCGGCGATCAGATCCTCTATCAGCCGGCCACGGGCTTCGCAGGTGAAGAGTCGTTTGCCTACGATGTGCAGGACGACAGCGGCGTCACCTTTACGGGCAAAGTCACCGTCAGCGTGGAACTCGACGGCACCGACCGCGACTCCGCAGTGCTGACCATCAATGTCACCGGCGTCAACGATCTGCCCGTTTTTACTAACTTTTCCGTCACGGCGACCGATGACCAGACCGCCGTTCATCCGTTTCCCAATGCCGTCGTTTCCGATGTGGACAATCAGCGCACCGAGCGGCTTACCGTGCGGGTTTCATGGCCCGCCGCAAATGGCACCATGACGGGAGGCTTCACTCCAATATCGCCCGGACTGATCGAATTCTCCGGTGAGCCAGCCGAAGTCACCGCCGCCCTGCGGGGACTTATCTTCACACCATTCCAGAACCTGATCCCGGTTGGAACGACGGCGCCCACGGAATTCGGCCTCACCATTGACGATGGATTTGTGAGTTCGCCCGTGGTGGTGACCGGGAATCGCACGGTGATCACGCCGGTGAACGACCTGCCGGTGATCACGGGAACCGTTGCCGGCCAGCCACTCTGGTACAAAGCCACGCTCAAGCCGTTCATCGGTGTCAATATCACCGATGTGGACGATCTGGGTCTGCAACGGCTCCTGGTGTCCATCCAGATAGACGTCGCGGAGCGGGGCTTCCTGTTCGGTTCCGGCGGATTTGTGGAGCAACCGGCCGGCAGTGGATACTATTTCTTCTCCGGAACTGCCGCGGCAGCCTCCGCTGCCATTCGTGAACTCGAATTTAAGCCAACTCCCGCGAACCGCGTAACCCCCTCGCACCCGGAAACTTCCCGCTTCACGATCAGCGTAAATGACGGCTTCAGCCCGCCGGTCGTTGACAGCACAACCACGGTCGTCGTCGTCCATTCTCAAAACCAGTTGGGCCGTCTTCCTGTTCCCGGTGAGGGCGAAGATCCCGTTCCTTCCACGTTCGGATACGGCACCAGCACCGCTATCAGCGGGCATACTCTCGTGGTCGGCTCTCCCCTCCGTGACCTCCCGGCTGCTGATGCCGGGCAGGTCTTCGTTTATGAACGGGGCGACACGCTGGGTATTCCGTGGCGGCGGGTAGCCGCGCTGAACGCAGCGGATGCCCGGGCCGGCGACCGGTTTGGCGAGGCCGTGGCCATCGCAGATGATCTCCTCGTCGTTGGCGCGCCGTTCTCGGATTCTGCCGGCGGGCTGGGCAACGTGGGAGCCGTCTATGTTTTTCGACGGAATCCCGCGAACCGCAATTCCTGGCTGCCGCTGAAAAAACTCACGCCTCCCACTACGAACCCCACCGGCGCAGATCAGTTCGGAGCTTCGGTGGCCGTTTTCGGAACGACGATTTTCGCAGGTTCTCCCCGTTCCAATCTCCAGGGCGAGATCTCCGTCGGCAAAGTGTATGTATTCGAGCAGAACCAGGGCGGCGCAAACAACTTTGGTCTGACGCAATCGCTTGTGGCCGCGGATGGAAACGGCTCCGATATCTTCGGCAATGCGGTGGCGATCGACAGCAACACGGCTGTGATCGGTGCCGCGGGAGCCAGCCGCACCCGCAATAATCAGGGCTGGGAACTGGGCGCAGCCTACGTCTTTGAGCGCCCGGCAGCCGGCGGTTCGTGGACGGAAAAACGCAAGCTGCACAACTTCGGAGACGCCGAGTCCCGAACCTACGACCACTTCGGCTTCTCCGTGGACATCGACCGCGACACGATCATCGTTGGCGCGGTCGATTTCGATCCGATGGTGAATGCCATCAGGCGCACAGACGGGGGGGCCGTCTTCATCTTTGACCGCCCTGCCGGCGGTGCCGGTAACTGGATCCTGACGAATAAACTGGCGTCGCCGGATACCACCGCGGCCGAGAACTATGGATTCTCTGTCAGCCTTGCCGGTGATCTCTGCATGATCGGCGCGCCAAAGGACAATCCCAATGCAAATCCAAACGGATATGTCGATGTCCGCCGCCGGCACGAAGAGGGTGCCTCGGTGTGGGGTCCTGTTGACCGTCTCGTTCCCGATTCCAGCACGACGATCGACCGTTTCGGTCAGTCCGTTGCCCTTGATCAGGCCACGGGATCCGCGGGATTGATCGTGGACACAGACAATGCCGGCAGCACGCGAGTTTACCAGTTTCTCTACGACCTGGGACCGAGGCAGGCGATCGATCTTGCGGATCAGCTTGCCAGTGAAAATCAGGTTTTCACTTTTGCCGTGCCCGCCGGGACCTTTGGTGATCCCGTTTACGGCGAGGTCTTGAGGCTCACGGCAACGCTTTTCGACGGTGGCCCGCTTCCGACAGGAGGATGGCTGACGTTCAATCCCTCGACCGGCACCTTTAGCGGCACGCCTGCCCCGACAAACAATGCCGCCTATCGTGTCGTGGTTATCGCCACCAACCCGCTGGGCACAGGCGTCACGTCGAATGAGTTCTCCATTGATGTCGTCCTTGATCCCGCTCGCGCACTCGAGCGTGCCTACACGCAGTGGAGCGCCGGACATTTCCCGGCGGAAACCCTGGCCAGCCCCGCCCTCGAAGCCACTGTCTGGGGTCCGCACGCGAACGCCGACGGCGACGCTTCCACGAATCTGCTGGAAATGCTTTTTGGTACTCAGCTTTGGACCCGGGAAGCCCTGCCCGTAACGTTTGTGCCAAGTACCGGGTCGCCAGTTTCCGTAACTTTCCCGCAGGCTGACATGAAGGCCGCAGAGTTCCTCCGTGTCGAATGGTCCGACGATATGGGGGGATGGTCGAGGCAAAACGTTGGCTACAACGTCCGGACCGATGGTCAGGGGAACCAGTGGGTTACCGCCACTGTCTATCCTGACGCTCCCCGCAGTTCGATGTTCATTCGGATCGTGGCGGCACCGTGAACCGGACACCCTTCATCTGGATCCGCGCGGCTTTGCCGCTGCGGCGAAGGCGTCGCCACCGACTGCAAGCTCAGCAATGCCGGAGACTTGTTCAGCCAGGAACAGGTCAGTTCGGTCCCGCTTTCCCTCACTTTCTCCCCAGCGCGCGGCGGATGAGCATGAATTCGACGGTGTTCTCCGACAGTCCAGGCGGGATGCTCAGGATTGACGAGCGGCAACTGTGCCATGAGCGGGGCTTCATAATGGGTGGCAGAAAGTGAACGGCAGAAGCCGCGGGCCGGATTTGCTGCGGCGTAATCAGATTCTGGACTCTGCCACCAGAAAAATCTGCGGCGTTCAAACAAACCGCGGCAGGACATTTCGCTACTCTACTTCCCGGCTGACAGCGCCCCACCGTGCCTCCAGGATCGCATCATGCCGGACCAATCCATCACTTCCACGCGCGAAAAGGCGCTGCATCTCAATCTCGACGCCGCCAAATACGGCACGTTCGCCGAGATTGGTGCCGGCCAGGAAACCGCGGCGTGGTTCTTCAAAGTCGGAGGGGCGTCGGGCACGATCGCAAAGACGATCTCCGCCTATGATATGACGATGAGCGACGCCATTTACGGGCCGAGCCCGCGCTATGTCTCGCGGGAGCGGCTCACGGCGATGCTGGAGCATGAATACGCGATCCTCACCGAGCGGCTCGGCCCGGGGCGCGGAGCCACGACGACGTTTTTCTCCTATTGCAACACTGTACGCGCCCGGGCCTTCACGGACAAAGGCGGCGCAGAGTGTCACGGATGGCTGGGCATTCGACTGCAAACGAAACCTCAGGGCCCGCCCAATGACATCCTTCTGCACGTCCGCATGATGGACGACACCAACCTGGAACAGCAGCGCTCGCTCGGCATTCTGGGCGTAAATCTCATCTGGGCCGCAATCTATCACCGCGACCATCTCAAGCGTTTCATCGAATCACTAACTGATGAACTCCGCCACGGCGGTATGGAGGTGGATATGCTGAAATTCAGCGGCCCGGATTTTTCCGGCACCGACAATCGGGAGGTGGCGCTCCAACTTGTGGAGAGCGGCCTGACGGACGCCGCCTTCTTCACCGCCGGCGGCGAGGTCATGCAGGCGAGCGAGAAACTCTACAAGATGCCGGTGCTGGTGCTGCGCGGCAGTTTCAATCCGCCCACGCTCGTCCACATGGACATGCTGGCGAGTGCCGCCACCGAGTTCCGCAAGCATCTCTCCGATCCGGCGAAACCGTGGATCGAACTGATGGAATTCAGCATCAACAATCTCTTCTCACCGGTCAGCAGTTTCACGCACGCTGACTTTCTCCAGCGCGCCTCGGCCCTGCAAAAGCTGGGCAAAAACGTGCTCGTCTCCAAGTTCGGAGCCTTTCACCGGCTCGGCTCCTATCTGAGCCGGCACACCCGGGAGCCGGTGGGCCTCGTGCTCAGCCTCGATGTGCTCGAAAAACTCTTCGAGGAAAAGTGGTACGATGATCTGCCCGGCGGCATCCTCGAAAACTTCGGACGCCTCTTCAAACACAAGCTCCGGCTCTATGTATATCCGGTGCTCGACCGCGACAGTGGCCAGATGCGCACCGTCGCCAAAGCGGAGATCGCGGACACCCTGCGCAGTCTCTTTGCCCACCTCACTGAGAATCAGCGTATCCTCAGTATCGCCGGCAATGCGAACCGTGAACTGCTCAAATTCTGGACCACCGACATTCGCCGCATGATGGCGGAGCGGGACGACCGATGGAAAGAACTCGTTCCTCCTGAAGTCGCGGCGGTTTACGGGTAATGGCTGCACAGGTCCGCCACTTTCCACTGGCGCACCCGTGTATCGCCCGGCAAAACTCGCTCCATGCCCGCCAAGTCCCGCCCTTCCTCCACCACCTGTCTCCTCGGGCTCGTGCAAATGCGCTGCACCGCGAAGGTCGCCGATAACGTCCGCCGTGCCGAAGCCCACATCACCGCGGCGGCGAAAAAAGGAGCGAAGATTGTCTGCCTCCAGGAACTGTTCGCGTCACTCTACTTTTGTCAGTCGCTGGATCACGCGTGGTTCGATCTCGCCGAGAAAATTCCCGGGCCGCTCACAGACCGCTTCTGCAAGCTGGCGAAAAAGCTGCGCGTGGTGATCCTGCTGCCGGTGTTTGAGAAAGCCGCACCCGGCCTCTATTTCAATTCCTGCGCCATCATCAACGCCGACGGCACGCTCCTCGGATCCTATCGCAAGATGCACATCCCGCACGATCCACAGTTTGAAGAGAAATATTACTTCACTCCCGGCGACCGAGGATTCTCCGCATGGGATACCGCGGCGGGACGCATCGGCGTGCTCATCTGCTGGGACCAGTGGTATCCCGAGGCCGCACGGCTCACCGCCATGCACGGCGCGGAAATCCTGTTTTACCCAACTGCCATCGGCTGGCTCGCGCCGGAAAAAGAGGCGCTCGGCGAGAAACAGCATCAATCGTGGGAAATCATCCAGCGCAGCCACGCCGTCGCCAACGGCTGCTACGTCGCCAGCGTAAACCGCGTTGGTCACGAGGCCCCCGCCGGCGGTCAGGGTATCGAATTCTGGGGCCGCTCCTTTGTGTCAGGCCCCATGGGCGACCTCATCGCCAAAGCCTCCACTGACAATGAGGAAGTGCTGCTCGCCGAAGTGGACTTCGCCGCCATACGCAATCAGCGCGAGTGGTGGCCCTTTCTGCGCGACCGCCGCATTGACGCCTACGACGGACTCAAGAAGCGATTCCTCGCCTGAGCCGCCGGAGTAATCAGTGTCCAGCGCTCTTCCAATCTTCCAATCTTCCATTCTGATTACTGATTACTGATTCCTCCCCATGCCCGTCTCCCTCATTCAAAAGGCCCTCCAGGCGAAACTCTCCACCTCCGGCCTCGACTGGGTGAAGCTCAATTCCCTCAGCCTCTCCAGCCGTGACAAAACGATCAATCTGGAACTCAGCCTGGAGGGGGAAGACCAGCCGGTGAAGGCCGAAATCCGCTACAGTCTTGCCGCGGAAAACATGATCGTAATCCGCGACATCGTGGCGAGCCGCCAATGGATGACCGAAGCGCTCAAGTTAGTCCTGTTGAAGACCGGCGACCGGTTTGCCCTGCCCGGCGGATTGAAAGGCAGGATGCTCAAAGTGCTGCTCTAGCCGGTTCGGCGCATGAAAGAATTCCCCGGCATCCGTTTCGTGGCGAATTTTTTCATCGAATCCCATGAAATGGAGAGTGCCCGGCAAGGAGTCGGCGAGGCGATTCACCAAAGAAGTTATTGAGTCCGTGGAGGGCTATTTCAAGAGATTCGGTGTCCGCGCGAAGGACGCGGGATCACCCCGGAAACATCGACACCCGCCAGTATGGCAGAGGGCAATCCCGCGGGCGACGGCGCAGCGCAGGCTACTTCCCCGTTGACCCCGGAAAGGCTGGCAGCATAAGCAGCAGGCCGATCCTCCCAAAATCCAACGCAACCTCATCATGTCCCGTTCTTACATATTCTCGTCCGAATCCGTCGGCGAAGGCCATCCCGACAAAGTCTGTGATACCATCTCGGATGCCGTTCTCGATGCCTGCCTCGCGCAGGACAAAAACAGCCGCGTAGCCTGCGAGGCCTACGCCAAGAGCAATATCGTGGTCGTCGGCGGCGAGATCACGACCAAGGCGAAGCTCGACTACGAGGCCATCGTCCGAAAGGCCGTGCGGGATATCGGTTATGTGAATGACGATGACATTTTCCATGCGGACAAGCTGTTCATCATGAACATCATCACCGCGCAGAGCCCGGACATCTCGCAGGGCGTGGACGCGAAAAAGGTGAAAGGCAAGAAAACCGCCGAGCAGGGTGCCGGGGATCAGGGCCTGATGTTTGGCTATGCCTGCGACGAAACGCCGGAGCTGATGCCGGCGCCGATCATGTTCGCGCACCGCCTCGGCAGCGAACTCACGCGCATTCGCAAGAGCGGCAAAGTGAAGTGGCTGCGCCCGGATGCGAAGAGCCAGGTGTCGGTGCGTTATGAGAACGACCGGCCGGTGGCCATCGAGAATGTTGTCATCTCCACGCAGCACGCGGACGGCGTGGAGCACGCGGAGATCGAGAAGTTCTGCATTGAGCAGATCATCCGCAAGGTGCTGCCGAAAAACATGCTGACGGCGAAGACCGAGTTTCTCATCAATCCTACGGGTCGTTTCGTTGTCGGCGGACCGCAGGGAGACACCGGCCTGACGGGACGGAAAATCATCGTGGACAGCTACGGCGGCATGGGCCGTCACGGTGGCGGTGCCTTCTCCGGCAAAGATCCGAGCAAGGTGGACCGCAGCGCCGCCTACATGGGCCGCTGGGTCGCGAAGAATGTTGTGGCTGCCGGCCTTGCCGCGCGCTGCGAAGTGCAGTTTGCCTACGCCATCGGCCACCCGCAGCCGGTCAGCATTCACATCAACACCTTCGGCACCAATTCCATCGCCGAGGAGAATATCGAAAAAGCCGTGAAAAAGCTTTTCTCTTTCAAGCCCGCGGACATCGTGAAGCAACTCGATCTCCTGCGGCCGATCTACAGCAAGAGCACGAACTACGGACACTTCGGGAAAGACGACAAGGACCTCACATGGGAGTCCACCGACAAGGCCGGGGCGCTGAAGAAACTGGCGGGGAAATAGTCCCTGCCGGACAGTGGCAGGGATGGCGCATTGGATTGCGCCACTCCTCCCTCCGAACCGGACGAGCAGATTTTCCTCACCCGGCTCTCCCGTCAGCAGTTGACTCCCTTGCGGAGGCATCAAAACTCCTGATGCCTGTCCGGTCCGCCAGTCCGCGTCAGGAAGATGGCTGAGCCCGTACGGTGTCCACCCTTCAGGAGGGTGTCAGCGCCTTTCACCCTGAAGGGTGGATTCGCTATGCAGCACTGCCGGAAAAATCTTTCCTGCAGCCAAAAATTTCCGCGCAGTCCCCGTAAAACGATTTACTCTCGCGCCCCCCGCCTTCTTCCCCCACCGCCCATCCATTGACCGAGAAATGAATCGCCGCCCCACGCCCGTCGTCGCCGCCGCCCCGCCTGCACCTGTTATCACCGAATCCGCGTGGACCGTGGAGGACGCCAAGGAGATGTATGGATTCGATGGCTGGGGTCACGGATTCTTTGGTGTTAACAAGGAAGGCGAAACGACGGTACGCCTGGAAAATGACGGTGACTTCGCGGAGGTCAGCCTCATGAAGATCATTCGCGGGTTGATGAGGAAGAACAAAAACTTTCACCTTCCGGCGCTCTTTCGCTTCCCTGACCTGCTCTACGCGCGCATCAAGGAACTGAATGAAACGTTCCGGGAGGAGATCCGCAATCAGGGCTACAAGGGCCGCTACCGCGGTGTCTATCCGGTGAAGGTGAATCAGCAGCAGCAGGTCGTGAAGGAAGTCTGCGAGTACGGCCGCAAATATCACCACGGCATGGAGGTCGGCTCCAAGCCCGAGTTGCTCGCCGCGCTCGCGTTCATGCACGACCGGGAAGCGCTGCTCATCTGTAACGGCTACAAGGACGCGGACTTTATTGATCTCGCGCTCCACGCCAAAAAACTCGGGCTGAATGTGGTCATCGTGCTCGAGATGCCGCCGGAACTTGAAATGGTGCTGGAGCGCAGCAAGGCCCTCGGCATTGATCCTGTGCTTGGCCTCCGCATCAAGCTCAGCACCAAGGGCAGCGGCCACTGGGCCGACAGTGCAGGCGACCGCAGTCCCTTCGGCCTCAACTTCAGCCAGACGATCAAAGTCATTGATGAACTCAAGCGGCACAACAAACTGAAGTGCCTCAAGATGCTGCACTACCATCAGGGCTCACAAATCCCCAAGGTCAGCACCATCCGTCTCGCCGCCCAGGAAGCCGCGCGCGTCTATGCGAATCTCGTGAAAGAGGGCGCCCCGATGGGCCTGCTCAATCTCGGCGGCGGTCTCGCCGTGGATTATTCCGGCCGCAAAATGGCGGACGAGAACAGCATGAACTACTCCATGCGCGAATACTGCGCGGACCTCGTGGAGGCCGTGCAAAAGATCATGGACGACGCCGGCGTGCCGCACCCGGACATCGTCACCGAGTCCGGCCGCGCCATCGTCTCGTATTACAGTGTGCTCGCGTTCGACATTCTCGACGTGAATCGCATGGCCAGCGACGAGCCGCTGCCAAAACTTCCGCGCGGTGCCTCCGACACCCTGCGCAGCATGATGGAAGTCATCGAAAACATCGACAAGCTCAGCGCCCAGGAGACCTACAGCGACATCATCTTTTATCGCGACGAACTGCTCACACTCTTCCGCACCGGGGTGGTCAGTCTGCGCGAACGCGCCCTTGGCGACCGCGTCTATTGGCACGTTCTCACCCTTGTCGCCGACCGTCTTGAAGAAGGCACCGAACTCAAGGGACTCAAAACCCGGCTCGCGGACTTTTACTACGGGAATTTCTCGATGTTCCAGAGCCTGCCTGACGTCTGGGCCATCAATCAGTTTTTCCCCGTTGCCCCCATCCACCGGCTTGATGAAGAACCGACGCGCCAGGCCGTCATCTCCGACGTCACCTGCGACTGCGAGGGCGTGCTCAACTGCTTCATGGATGACGCCGGCAAGAAGACCACCATCCCTCTCCACCCTCTCAAGGACAACGAAGCCTACATGATGGGCGTCTTCCTCGTCGGAGCCTATCAGGAAACGCTCGGCGACCTCCATAACCTGCTCGGCGACACCAGCGTCGTCACGGTGCGCCTGCAAAACGGCAAGATCAGTTACAGCCAGCAACTCGCCGGCGACACCGCCGCGGAGGTTCTCTCCTACCTCGAATACGTCCCCCGCGACCTGCTGAAGCGTTTCCGCGCCCTCACCGAAGATCCCGCCTCCGCCAAACGCGTGGACGAAGAAGCTGCCGAAGCGATCTATCGCAACTACCGCCGCAACCTGAAGGCTTACACTTACTTCAGCAGTTGAGGCGCGGGAGCACGCGGACTTGAAAGCGCGCGAACGCGCACTTAAGCGCCAAACTTTTTGCGCAACACCGCGATGCCCGTGGCCGCAAGCGCCAGAATGGCAAGGGTCGAACCCCCTTCCGGAACGTTCGCCGGTGGAGTTTCTTCAACAGACGCAAAGACGGAGCCTGTGCCAAGTGCGAGTGCCAGAAGAATTGCGTAACCGGTTTTGTTTCGTTTCATTGTGTAGAGTCGAAGGGATTTGAGGAAGCTCCCATATCTTGAAGCACGACACGTGCCATGTATCATAAGTCACTAATCATAAACACTCTTACTGAAACCTCATATCCCGGAAATGCATGATTCTGTAAAGTATTCCGGCGCTACATCCGCTCTTCGGCCTCATCATCGCACGCAGCGGCGAATGGCTCGTCTTCCTGCGGGCTGCTATGGCTTGACGCCCATCCTTTACAGCACATTCTTGGAGAGACGCTGGGCGGAGCTTACAGGCACCACACCATGACTACCACAGAACCACCAAGGCCGAATGCGCGACTGGACAACCGCTGGGGCTGCTCTGACGGCCATGCTGTCCTTAACTTTAGCCCGCCGTTCCGTCTCGACGCTCACCCCCGTCTGCCAGCGCTTGAACGCAGCCAATGTTCTGGAACCGGTCGGCGTTTTCCTAGGCACTGCCCGGCCCCGGATCCTCCAATGGCTGGGCAACGGAACTCTGCACGGCGACCGGAAGTTCGTGTTCTTTAGCCTGCTCCACCGGTTGGACTTTGATCTCGACCAGAACCGGAACGGCGCGGAGGCCATCAATGATTTTGCGGAGATGTTCGATCGTTTGATCCGACAGTGTGGGCTGCCGGACCGCCCGCTCGATCTTGTCGAGTCCGGCACTGAAGGCGCTGAGGTGGCCGGTGATTCGGTTGACGGGATCGTCCTCACCGGAACCGCCCGTGAGGAGGTTGCGGCTGAAAGTGCGCTTGATGGCATCCCACCGCTGAGCCTCGGCTTCCGTTAGCAATCCGTTGATACCGCGCCATTTCAGCAGGTTGGCCTCCGCCGCATTGCTCAGCGTTTGGGCTTCGCTGCGATAGTGATCGGCCACCACGGCATGGACCTCGGCATCGGTCATCAGCGGGTGGATCTTCTCCGCGATCTTGTTCATATTGCGGTAGCTGCCCTGTAGTTTGAAGGGCGGCTCCGTGCGATAGGCGTCCTCCGTGGCGGCACTGCGAATGTATTCCTGATTCACCCGGAGAATGACTTCGCGGACTGCGAGCAGCCTTATCATAACCTGCACACAGTCGTTGATCTCCTCAGCGCTGTGGCTGCCTTCGAATTCGATCCCCTCGCGCTCTCCCGTCAGGGCAATTTTCAGAACGGCGAGGGCGTCGGCATGGCTGCGGGCAGCCAGCCGCGAGAGGGTCGAATTACTTGTCAGTGAGTTTTCGATATAGCTGTCCTTGAAGGCCTCCGCGTGGCCGCCGAGGATTTCGCCGAGGTTGTAAGTGTCCGCGCGGTTGGCGAGCATGTCAGGAACCCGGAACCGGCCGCCGACCTCCGTATAGGGATTGCCGGCCATGACGACGGCGACCTTGCGTCCCCGCAGGTCGTAGGTGCGCGCTTCCCCGCGAAAAACCCCTTCCATGCGGCGGGTGCCGTCACACAGCGAAATGAACTTCTGCAGAAACTCAGGATTCGTGTGCTGGATGTCATCGACGTAGATCATGACATTGTCTCCCATTTCGAGCGCGAGGTTCAGCTTTTCGACTTCCTCCCTGGCACTGAGGTTGGGGGCCTCGGCGGGATCGAGCGACGTGACCTGGTGGCCGATGGCCGGGCCGTTGATCTTGACGAGCGTAATGCCCAGCCGGCTGGCGACATACTCCATCAGTGTCGTCTTGCCGTAACCCGGCGGCGAAATGAGCAGCAGCAGCCCCATGCGGTCGGTGCGGGAGTCCACGCCGGCGGCACCGATCTGTTTCGCCAGATTCGCGCCGATCAGCGGCAGATAAACGTCATCGAGCAGCCGGTTGCGTACGAACGAACTGAGCACGCCGGCTTTGTATTGATCGAGTCGCAGCGCCCTGCGGCGGGCCGCCGCCAGTTCCTGCTTCAGCTTTTGAAACTGTTCGAAGGCGGGAACAGCGGTCGCAGCAAAGTTATCGAGACGTCCGGTGAATTCATGATAGTCGAGCGTCATCGCCGCCTGATCAATCCGCCCGTGACTGCCGGTGAGGCCGGTAATTGGAACGCATGAAGCCGGTGCCGGCGGCAGCGCGGCAGACGGTTGATCTCCGAGGACGAGCAGCGCGGCGGTCTCCGCGAGTACCCCCGGATCCGCGCCGGTGTGGAGCGCCCGCAGCCATTCGAGGGCGATCTCAAACGCCGTGAGCGGCTCCGCGCTGAGCGCCTTGAGTCCCTCATCAAAATCTTTGGCGGCGCGCTTCGAGGTGAGTTCACGGCGAAAGCTTCGCAGCATTTCGACGGCTGGCGCAGAACGCGTGAACGGCAAGACCGGGTGTTTCGCGGTGAGTTGCTGGAGTTCGTCCGCAAGGCAGGCGGCTACCGCGGCGGCCGACACCGCAGAAAACGTTATCCCGAATTTTCCGCGTTCTAAAAACCCCGCGGCACGTACGGACAATGCCTCCACTGCTCCCGCGGCAGGTCCGCCCAGCAGTTCACGCATACGGCCTTTCGCCTGCATCCTCGCCGCCAGCGCGAGTTTGTCAGGCCCTTCCGGCCACGCGTGCCAGAGCAGCAGCGCCAGGGCGCGGGCCAGCGGCGGATGGCGCAACAAACCGAGCGAGCGCTGCATCTCCAGCAGCGGCGAGACGAGCAAGGCCGCATCGTGATCATGCACCCCCTTCGTGTATCCCTCATGGTAGCGCTGGTGCATAAAACCGCGGACCCGCTCCAGACGGACTTCGTTTGGCAGGGAGAGGAAGGCATCGGCCTCCGCGACCGGCAGCGAGCGAGCAAACTGCCACGCGAGATACTCCCCGCGGTAGACAGCGACATTTTCGGAAACGACCGCCTGATCCCAGTACGCCCGCAGCGGCTCCAGCGCGGGATCGCTGACGGACTCGAAATAGCGGGTTCCCGTGAGGTGGAAGGCGAGCCCTCCCTCCCGGGGGAGAATGGTTAGTTCCAGCGGCTGACGGTTGACGCTGAACCGGTGGCGGCCCAGTTGCACGAGGTCGCCGCCGTCTGCGTAGAGTTCCGCTTTGTCCCGGATTTCCTTGAGCGAATCCTGCTGCAGCGATTTCAGTCGCGTCTGCAGTTCGTCCGCCCGCACGCTGTCCCCCAGCTCACGCAGATCCACTATCAGGTCGCGCAGACGGGCAACCATTGCGTCCGCCGCCAGCCATGAGTGCACTTCCTCCGGATTTGAAAACGAGGCCAGCCGGCTGCGCACGCTGGCGAGAATGCGGTCCGCAGACTGGCCGAGCGACTGGGCGCGGCGGTTGCGGGTATCGGCGAGTGACTGACGGCGGGCATCGAACGCGCTTTGCACCTCGCCGCGTTTGGTGATCAGTTCGGCCGCGTAGTCGTCGAAGCCGGAAAACTTCCCCTCAAGCTCCTCGATTTGCAGCATCATCCTCGCGAGCGCTTCATCGCATTTCGCCGGCGTCGTGCAAGTCTCGAGGCTGTTCAGCACCGACTGACTGAGCAGACTGAGTTGCGCCTGAAACTGAGCGGCCCCTTCGGCTTTGGCCAAATCATTGCGGCGGTTGCGCAGCACCGAGCGGGCCTGATTGAGCCGCGCAAACAGCGTCGAAATACCTTCGATGATCCGGGTCGTCTCCGTGGCATCGGTGATCTTCAAGTCACTGACAATGCCCGTGAGCAGTTCCAGTTCAGCACCCGCCTTTTCCAGTGAGGCATCCACTTCCGCCGCTTCCGCCACTTTGGCCAGTCCCGGAACCCGGGCGCCCTGTTCTTCAATCTGCTTCCGGTAGGGATCGAGCGCTTCCGGTCGCAGCAGGAAGGCCACACATTTCTGCGACAACCGGTCCGTGCCTTCCGCCACGACGGCTTCCATACGGCCGGTCTCTGCCGGATCCACATAACGCACCTCGCGGAGAGCGATGATTTTCCCGCGTAGTCCGCGCAGTGTGGCCAGCAAATGTACGTAGCCGGGGATGTCGGGTGGTTCCGTGGTTGTCGCGGCGCTCAGGTGCTTCGCGACCTGTTCCTGGAGTTGTGTGGTCTCCGCCGCCGCCGCTTTGCGCAGCCGGCTGACCTTCTCGAACTCGCCGAGCGCCGCTTCCGCCGCACTTTTGATTTCGAGCAGCGCGCCCTTCAACCGGTGCGTCTCATCGCGGTCAACCCAGAAGTAACTGTCCACGATGTCGCCGGTAGTGCGGACCAGTTCGACATAGAGACCCGAAAAGGAATCATCCTTCGAGAGTAGTGTCAGGACCGCGCGACACTCTGCCATGCAGCGGACAATCTCCGCATTGCCGATCTTGCTCAGGAAGGACTGGGTGGCCGGGACCGGCTGACCATCTTCGTTGACGAACGGCGTGCGCCAAACCTGAACGACATGGTGCTTGCGGGGCTCGGCATCCCCCTGGGACAGCACCAGTCCGCCCGTTGGAAACA
>JANNVM010001158.1:0-2509 GCA_031414455.1 Verrucomicrobiota bacterium | reverse complement strand
ATAGCATTCGATGTAAACGCGCTCGTCGTTATTCAGTCCCCGCCAGCCTTCCGCGGCCCAATGATCGAGGAAGTTCCTGTTATCAAGGTCAAGGCGGCGGAAGAACTCGTTCAGAAAAAGATCGTTCGACTTCAGAATGTCATCAGCGACCGCCATTCCCTGCTCCGCGAAGTGAGACCGCCGGGCCGCCGGCATATTCTGCAGCAACCGGTCCCGGCACTTCGCCATGACACCGCTCTCCAGATCCCCGAAATCATCGTAGTTCTCCACGCTAAAGGTATTGAACTCACAATCCGCCGTGCAGGCGATGCGGCTGTGCCGGTCCGCGCCGCATTCCTGCGAGGTGATTTCTTTGCCCAGCGCCGGGCACTGCCGGCGTTTGTTTTTCTTGCTCATGCGTCGAGCGTGGACGGGCGACTCCTGATGGCGAGTGGAAATTGCGCCCCCCGGGACCGCGGCTTTGTAAGCCGCTCGCC
The DNA here is from genome assembly GCA_031414455.1 of Verrucomicrobiota bacterium. GTDB lineage: Bacteria > Verrucomicrobiota > Verrucomicrobiia > Verrucomicrobiales > V1-33 > V1-33. Next base: position 2,033 of record JANNVM010001158.1, on the reverse strand, counting down.
AATCGAGGCTTGATATGGCGAGCGGATAAAAAAGCCGCGGTCCCGGGGAATGCCGTCACTTCCCAAGGTCGAAGAGATACCGCAACAAATCACGGCGCTGGTCCTCTGTCATCCAGCCGGTAAGGCCGTCGGGCATCAGTGTGCCGGTGTCGCTGCGATCTTTGATTTTGTCTTTGGCGATGCTTTCACCGGCAATCAGGCCGGGCGGACGAAGCGCTAGTGATTTTGCATCCTCGTTCACTTTGTAGCCACTGTGAACGCTGCCGTCATGCGTGGTGACGGTGGTGAGGAAGAACCCCTCTTTTATCTGCCGCCTTGGCCAGAGCACGGATTCGGTGATGAGTTCCGGCGTCATGCCGCGGCCGATCGCCGTGAGGTCCGGGCCGGTGATGCCGCCGGTGTCACCGACTTTATGACAGCCGAGGCACGCCGACTGCGCAGCCATGAAGATCTCGCCGCCGCGTTTGGCATCGCCGGTGGCTTTCGCTTCCGCGATCAGCTTCGTCACAAACTCCGCGCTGTAGTCAGGAACCACGCTGGCATTCTCCGGCAGGCCGGCGGCTTTGCGCAGGACAGCGGCGAGCGCCGCGTCACTGCGCCCGGCGGTGGCGAGAGTTTTGAGAAGAGTGAGGGCCGTTTCCCACGGCGGCGGCTGTTTGACGAAGGCGGCGGCGAGTTGCTCCGGGCCTGCGTGCACGGCGAGCACATCGCCGAGCAAGGCGGTGGCAGTGTCAGGGCCGATGGCCGCGGCGAAATGTCCGGCGGCAGCCGCCGCGCCTTTCGCGGCATCGAAGCGAACTAATTGTCCAGACGCCGCCGCGGCGACGGCACGGCGCTGATCCAGCGCAAGGCGTTCCAGATCCGGCAGCGATTCGCGACCTTTCACCTCCGCCCACGCACGAACGGCATTCACTGCCAGCTCTTCGTTCGCAGCAGTTGTCATCGAAAGAAGCTTCGCCGCGATGTCAGGATAACCCCAGGCCGCCGCCAGCCGGCAGATGAGCGGCTGAAATGTCACGCTGCTTTGCTCCGCGATTTCATCGAGCCATTTTTCCAGCAACGCACTCATGTCACCGGCGGGCTTCACGCCGCGATCCTGCACCGCCACAAGCAGCGCCTCCGACACTTCGCGCCGCATCGGCCCGGCACTCGCCGCATACGTCAGATCCTCCGGCCCGCCGGCACTGATCAGCAGCGCACGCAGATTCCCGCGGTTCTCCTCCGCGGCTTTGCCGCCCTCCAGCAGCTTGCGCAGCACCGGTCCCAATTGCTGCCCGCCGTCGGTTTGCAGCACGAAAGCAAGGTGCGCCGTGTTGCCTTCAAATGTCAGGCGGCCTTCCTCCAGCGGCTTGCTCCAGTACGGTTTCAAAGCGCGCACGGTGTTTGCGAGAGCGTAGTCTATGAAACGGTCACGCGGGTGATCGAGCGCCCCGCAGGCGAGTTCAAGGGCGGTGGCATTCTTGAAATAGCCGGCAGCGATGACGGCCTCCAGTCGCACGCGCGGATGCGGATCGTTCACTGCGTTCGCCAGGAGCTTGATGAAATACTCCTCCTCGTCGGGAGCCTCACTGTGATCTTCAACTGATGTATTCAGTGACCACAGGCGCACGGCGAACGCCCGCAGCCGCGCATCTTCGTGGTTCAGGCACCGGCGAAGCAATAATTCGCTCAACGATCCCCTGCCCGTCTGCACGCTGAGGATTTCGTAAAGCAGGGCCGCCGTCACGTCGGGCCGCAACGCCGCCTCCGAGGTCAACTGTGGCGAATCTTCGCGTGAGGCCAACAGCCGCCGCGTCTGATCGCGCACCCACCTCTCCGGCGAGCGCAATTGGTCCACCAACTGCGCGGTGTCCATATTCTCCAGCTTCGGTCGCTCAACCAGCGGGCGGTCTTTTGCCGACACACGCCAGATGCGGCCGTGGATTTTATCGCGGTTAGGGTCGCGATAGCTGGCCTGGTAATGACCGATGACGGGATTATACCAGTCGCAAATGTAGAGCGCGCCGTCGGGGCCGGTCTGCACGCCGAGCGGG
>JANNVM010001157.1:0-5588 GCA_031414455.1 Verrucomicrobiota bacterium | reverse complement strand
GTCAGGGCGGGGAAGGGTGCCGGGATCTTGCAGATCTCGTCGCTGCCGCGGCAGCCACCGTGACCCCGCCTCTTCCGATGTTGTATGAACCGTCCGGCGGCGTGCGCCGTTCGCTGCATACCATCGCTACCAAAATCTATGGCGCAGCGGGCGTGCAACTCACAGCGCAGGCAGAGGAGAAGCTCGCTCTGTTAGAACGAGCTGGCCTGACCCTTCTCCCGCTCTGCATGGCCAAAACGCAGAACTCGCTTTCGGACGATCCGGTCAAACGCGGACGTCCCCGGGGATTCACCATTACCGTCCGCGATTTCGAGATCGCGAACGGCGCCGGATTCCTCATCGCCCTCACGGGCACCATCGTCCGGATGCCCGCGCTCCCCAAAATGCCGGCCGCGCTTCGGATTGACGTTGATGACGCCGGCAACATCACCGGGATGTGACCGGGGCGTCGGCACCGGGAATGCGGCGTGCGGCCCCTGATGCGAGAGATATGGTCGTGACATGAGACATCCCGTCATTCCCGCACTTGTCCTGACTTGTTTCTGCAGCCCTGGCATTCCGCAGTTGGCGGGCGCTGAACGGGTGTATTCCGATCCGGGAGGCCGGGTTGTCGCGACCCCGCTGCCGGTGGAGGAGCGATTCCGCAACGTGTGGCCGGCGGAGTGGGAGGAAGCGTTTGTCGGGCGCACGAATGCCAGTCTCGCGGCGAGCGATATAAAGCCTGGCAAATATGGCGGCACGTTTTTTGAGAATGAGAAAGCGAGTTATCCCAACGCGATGATCGGCTTTCTCAAAGGCCAGCGGAAAGAGGCGCTGGCGTTCCTGCAGGCGGAAGACGACGCGGAGTGGAGCCGGAAACTGACGCTTGGCGTGGACTGGTTCCCGTCGTTCACGCTTCGCAGCCAGACGCGGAAGTATTTTTTCTTCGGGGAGTACCTTGAACCGGATTACCGGCGCCGGATGTTCGAGTCCGCGAAACTGTGGACCTCGCAGGATCCTCTCGGGAGACCCAATGAATTCTGGCTCACGCCTGAGCAGCGCAAAGCGAAGGGCATGACGGGTGAGGGCTGGACGCCGGAGTTTCACAACTCGTGGGTGGATGTGCGGGGCACGGACAACCTCCGGGCCATGCGCGAACAGGCGATTTTCCTCATGGCGGAGGAAACAGGAAACCCGGCGGCTGGAGCCGCGGCGAAGAAGCGCCTCCGCGAATACATCACGGCGCTTTTCCTGACAGGTATGCCGGAATGGGACAGCGCGAATTATCTGAATCACGCCCTGACAGGCTGGCTGCCGCTCTATGATTTCGCGAAAGATCCGGAGGTGAAGTCACTGGCGAAAGCCGTGCTGGATTTTGTATCCGTATCCGCCGCGGTGAAGTATTTCCGGGGTTCGTGGGCCGGACCGAACATTCGCGACTACGGAAACATCGGCCCTCACGCAGGCGCGGCAGGGGACTTCTGGCACTATTATGGCCTGCACGACAAACCCGCGGAGCGGCCCTATCGCGATTTTGTGCATCTCATAACCAGTGCTTACCGGCCACCCGCGGCGGCAGTGGAACTGGCATGGCGCAACTTTCCGAAGCCGGTCGAGATCTTTTCCGCGAATCCATCCTACACGGGCTGGCAACAACCCGGCGGTGAAAAAGCGCCGTCGTTTTTCGAAACCACCTGGATAGGGCATCACTCGCAGATGGGGTCACTGCCCAACGGTCACGCCGACCCGCCGGGTATGAATTTGAACGGCTTTCGTCTGCTGGGGGAGAATCAGGCGAGAGGCGCGGATACGCTGATTGTGTTCACGTCGCTCCAGTGGAGCATGAGCCACGCGACGGCCACCTGCGGAGGTGATCAGATCGCGCAATACCGCGGCAATCTCATCTGGATGAATGAAAAGCCTGACTGCTGCTTCTATTTTTTTCTGCCACGGTCCGCGGAGATTGTGAACGACGGTCCGCGGGTTTTTATCCGTCTGGAAAAGACCTGGGTGGCGCTGCATTTGATCAACTCCAAAGGCGGAGGCATCCACGCCGAAGCCACGGCCAAAGCCTGCGGACCGAAGCGTGACGGCGAAGCCCCGCAGTTTCCGGACGACCATGTGTGGAGTGCCGCCGGAGGTGGTGCCGGCCCCTGTGGATTTGCCCTCGAAATCGGCGAGCCCCAGACTCACGGCGATTTCAACGCCTTCAGGCGGAGCGTCACTGAAAAGGCCAGGCTGGATCTCGGTAAGGCCGGGGAGGTTCATCTTGCCGCCGCGAGCGGCGAACGTGTCGGGCTTCGTTTGGTGCCGAAAGGGATGCCTCGCGTGTTCCGCAATGGCAGCGAACTCGATTGGAAGTCCCGCTGGCCGCTCTGGTCCGGCGAAGGCTCACCTGTCTCCATGGGGTGGCGAGCGGGCGAACTGAAGGTAAAAGCCGGCGGCAGGGAATTCACCGCGAGACTGCCTTGAGAGGAAGCCGGGCGCACCCGGCCGTCGGATCCCTCAAAATTCGGTGAACTGACCACTGTGACAATTCCCGAAACCACCGGCCCCGGATCAGCGTATCCCTGCACGCCCACCCATGAACACGCTCCCGCCTTCCCATTTCTCGCGCCGCAATTTCCTCGGCACGATCGGCGGCGGCTTTGCCGGACTCGCACTCTCGCAGATGTTTTCGCGGGAGGCGGCGGCATCGGCAGTGCAGCACCATGTGCCAAAGGTGAAGCGGGTCATTCAACTGTTCATGACCGGCGGCGCGAGCCCGATGGATTTGTTCGACTACAAGCCGGAACTGGCCCTGCTCCACGGGCAGATGCTGGGGCCGAAGGAGAAGCCTGAGGGATTTACGGGACCGGCCGGGGCGCTGATGAAGAGCCCGTTCGAGTTCAAACAGCACGGGCAGAGCGGCCGATGGGTGAGCAGTTTGTTTCCGGAACAGGCAAAACTTGTGGACGGGATGGCGTTCCTCATGGCGATGACATCGAAGACGAATGTCCACGGTCCTGGCACCTATATGATGAACAGCGGATTTCTGTTCCCCGGCTTCCCCTGCATGGGGGCGTGGATCAGTTATGCGCTCGGCAGCATCGCGGACAATCTGCCGACATTTGTCGTGCTTCCGGATTCCCGCGGGCTGCCCTACAATCAGCGCGGCTGCTTTTCGTCAGGCTTTCTCCCGGCGGTGCATCAGGGTACCGTCATCAATGCCGGCGCGGCGCGGCCGGTGCCGGATTTGTTTGCCAGTGAGAAATACGCCTTCGCCAAACCGGAGAGCGACGCTGCCAATCTCGCGCTCCTCGCGAAGATGAACCGCGGGCACGCCGCGCAGCATCCGGATGATTCGCGGCTGGACGCGCGTCTCGCGAGTTATGAACTCGCGGCGAAGATGCAACTCAGTGCGCCGGAGGCATTCGATGTGATGCGCGAGCCGGAATTTGTGAGAAATGCCTACGGGATGGATATCAGGGTGACGGAGGACTTTGGCCGCCGCTGTTTGCTGGCAACGCGGCTCATCGAGCGCGGCGTGCGCTTCGTGCAGGTCTGGAGCGGGCCGCAGGGGGCGGTGAACAACTGGGACAACCACGGCAGCATCATCAACGAACTTCCGCCCATGGCCGCCAGCGTGGACAAGCCGATTGCCGCGCTGCTCCGGGATTTGAAAGCCCGGGGCCTTGACGAAGATACCCTCGTCATCTGGACGACGGAGTTTGGCCGCACGCCATTCGCGCAGAACGGCGCCGGGCGCGATCACAACGGCGGCACGTTTGTGACCTGGCTGTGGGGTGCCGGCGTGCGGCCGGGCGTCAGTTATGGTCAGAGTGACGACTGGGGCTACAAAATCGCGGCGAATCCCACCTATTGCTACGATTTCCACGCCACCGTGCTGCACCTGCTGGGTGTGGACCACGAGAAGCTGACGGTTCTGCAAAATGGCATTGACCGTCGCCTGACGGATGTCCACGGGCATGTCATTCAGGAGGTGCTCGCGTAAAGGAGGACGACCGGGCCGGGACACTCCGCCGGCAGGCGCATGCTCTCCTTCGCAACGCCGGCGATGCAAAGTCCCTGCGGGATTTTGGAAAAATGGCGGCCCAAGCCGCTGTCGCAGCGTGATGCCTTTGAGGATGAGGCAGGCGGTCTGTCGTCTTGCGCGGTTTCTCTTCCTGCCCGGCAGAAAGATTTCTTGCGGGGTTCCCGGCGAACATTAGGGTTCAGGTCATGAGCACAGTGACCCAACTGGAAGAGTCCATCGTACACCTGCCTCCTGGAGAATTTCTCGACTTGATGGAGTGGATGACGAATTATCATCTGCAAAGACTCGCCGGGGAGGGATTCGAATCGGCGGAGTTGGAGTACGCGATACTCGAGGGACTCAAGGGGCCGCGGTATGAGGTGGATGCTGGTTTCTTCGACAGAATTCGTGCCGGCTGGAATCAATCCGTATCCGCCTGATTTGCGATGGCTGCGGTACGGGTTGTTGTCAGCGAAGCCGCGAAGGAGGATCTCGCCCGTCAGTCGCAGTGGTATATGTCCGTGGCAGGTGAGCGGGTGGCCAGTCACTACCTTGAGGCCTTCCACATGTCCGTGAGTGTTCTGGTGCCGCAGCCTGCAGCGGGAACTCCGCGGAAGTTCCGGGATCCGCGCCTGCAAGGCCTGCGCTCAGTTCTCATGCCGGGAGCCTTCCGCGGCATCTCGTGTTCTACCGTATGGAGGAGGATGCCGTGGTTGTCTTCCGGGTACTGCACGGCATGAGAGATTTGCCCCGGCGGTTGGTGGAATAACTGGATGGTGCCAGGGGACCGTTGTTCGCCTTGGGGAGACAAACACGGGCAGGCCCAGGGCCATGCCCGCGCTGCTTTGCGCGCGCCGCATTCGTGCGCCAGCATCCGGGGACGCTGTGCGGGTGGTGGACGCAGTCCTGGATGTGGTCGCGGCTGCGTTCGCAGTTGTCACTAACCTGAAGGTTAGCAGGGTGCCGCTCATGAAAGGGTCTGCTCTCATCCTTCTGCTGCTGCACGCCATCGGCCTGCCGGTGCAGGCCACCAAACACCGGGGCGTTTGGTTTTGGCGGGAAGCCGGCAGCCCGTGGGAATCGGATGCCATCGTCGGCGCTCGCCAGCCGCGATTTCCTTTGAAGTCGAACTTTTTTCCATCGAGCAGAACTGATGTTCTGACGGGGGCTTGATTGGTTGAAATTCCTTCTTCCCATGCGCCGGGATATTTCCAGAATGCGCGGCGTATGAAAACCACCTCCCGTCGCCGTTTCCTGAAATCCGCCGCAGCTCTCACTGCGGCACCGTTCATTCTGCCGTCGAAAGTCTGGGCCGATCCGCCTTCGAACAAGCTGGCGCACGCAGCTATCGGCATCAACGGGCAGGCGGCGTCGGACATTGATGCGCTGATGGGCTCCGGGCGAATGGTGGTCACGGCCATTGCAGATGTGGATAAGCGAAATCATGCGGCGGCGAAGCAGAAGTTTCCTGACGCGAAGATTTACCAGGACTGGCGCGAGTTGTTTGCCAACGAGAGCGACAGGTTCGAGAGCGTAAACGTCACGGTGCCGGACCACATGCACGCCATTATCGCGATGAACGCACTCAACCGGA
>JANNVM010001156.1:0-8530 GCA_031414455.1 Verrucomicrobiota bacterium | reverse complement strand
TTTCGCGCGAAGTGACCGGTCGCTTCTCCAGCGCTACCAGAGCGTTCGCAAGTTATTGAGGCCCCGTCATCAATCCGGCTGAATTCCCCGGCGGATGGTTTTCACCAATTCTGCAAACGTCTTAATTTGCTGTGTATGTGTATCCGGGTGAAACCTCGCGAATGTCGCTGTAAAATCCCCATCCACCATTCACCTGAAGGCGCACGTAAGGCGGCGATGGCTCGCGGGAATGGCGGATCGCGTAAACGAAGACAAGAGTCGAGAAAATGAAGAGCACCACGCTGCCCGCGTTTAGGGCGGCCTTCTTTGAGATCTTAAACATGGGCAGGGTTGGATGGCGCGCGACGCCTCCGTGTTCATTCTCATTCGGCTGGATGGAACCGGAGCGAAGGCTCCCGTTTCCTTCGCCGGCTGAGTACAGAAGGAAAGCGCGGAGGCTTCAAACCGGATGTTTGAGAATGTCCATCGCATCCATGACGAGAAAGCGCACGTTGCTGTGTTTGTGGCTCAGTGCGGTGCGCGGCCACTTTTGCTCCAGTTGGGACATTACCTGCCGGCGTTCAGCGGCGCTGAGTTTGCGCCACTTCACTTCGGCCACGACGAGGCCTTTGGCGTCTTCAGGATCAGTGGCCACGATGTCGAGTTCCACGTCCTTTTCCCAGTAGCGGCCGGCGCCGGGAAAGCGCGCGCGGCACGCGTCTTCAAACACCGTCGAGGCGTGGTCGTGGATGAGCTTCAGCTTTTTCTCGCGTTCGAAATTCCGCCACTGGCTGCGGTGAGCCGAGTACACGCGGAACCAGAACCGCAGCGTGGGATCCTGGATGCGATAGAGGATTTTCTTCGTCGTGCGCACGCTCTCACCCCACGGCATTTCGCGGGTGAGCACGGAGGCATCCATCAATTGTTGAAAGAGCCGCGAGAGATTCGTCTGCACCGTGCCGAGACGCTGGGCGATCTCCACCGGGCGCTGGGCCCCGCGGCCCACGGCTTCGAGAACGGACACCGCATTCAGACCCATGACCCCTTCATCGCGCAGGATGCGCAGCGGTTCCTGCTCCATGTAGGGGGCGTAGTCAAAGTAGAGCGCCTCCGCCAGCGCGATGACGTCCTGACCCTTCTCCACGAACTCCCAGTATTTCGGAATGCCGCCCACGAGCGAGAATTTCTCGAACGATTCCATGTCCGCCGGCTTCAGTCCGCAGGCGTCGCAGAAGGCCGCATAATCCATCGGCTGCACATGCAGCAGTTTGTGCGCGCGGCCATAGAGCGGCGCGGTTCGGTTCAGGAAGAGGTTGTTCATCATCATCGTGCTCGAACCCGCGAGGATAAGCTGACAGCCGCGCGGCAGGGAATGATCCAGCCATTTTTGCAGCCGGCTCGGCAGCGTCGGGTCCGTTGCGGTGAGATAGGGGAACTCATCAAGGCAGAGCGACCATGGCTTCTTTTGCAGCGTGAGGATTTCCAGCAGTTCGCTCCAGTTTTTTGGCACGATCTTTGTGTCGAGCCGCTCTGCGATGTCGGCGAAGACCTGCTGCACCTGGAGATCCGCCGGGCCTTCGATGGCCTGGCTGTACATGCCGCCGCGCGAGCGCAGCCAGTGTGCCAGCAGCCGGGTCTTGCCCACGCGACGGCGTCCGAACACGATCAGCAGCCCGCCTTTGCGGGCGGAGGCTTCCAGTTCACGCTGTTCAGCGATGCGGTTCACGAAGTCGAGATTCATCCGGCGGCAAGGCTACTTCATCTGTGGCTTCATCGCAAACATTATGTTCTCCAAGCATAATGTTTGCGGTGCATCGTTTTGCCATTCGAGCCTTTGCCTTCTCTGCGTCCTCCTGTTCAAAATCACTTCCGGCTCTTTCGCGTCTTCTTCAGCACGTCGCGGTAGTCCACTTTCTTCGGCGGTGTTTTCGCCGACGGAATGCCGCCGCTCTTCAGTTCACGGATTTGGTCGCGCAGCAGCGCGGCGCGCTCGAATTCCAGCGACTGGCTCGCCTCCACCATCTCCTGCTGCATCTGGCGGATGACTTCCTCCACGTCTTCGTCAGAGCCCTCCGCCACGCGGGCTGACGGCATCTCCGGCTGGGCAATGCGCAGGCCCTCCTGCACCCGGCCATGCACGGGCATAGGCACGAGCCCGTGGCGCTCGTTGTATTCCATTTGCGTGCGGCGGTGATACTCGGTGACGCCGATCAGTGCCTGGATGCTCTTCGTCACCACGTCGCAGAAGAGGACCACTTCGCCTTCCGTGTGACGCGCCGCGCGGCCGGCGGTTTGAATGAGGCTGGTCTCGCTGCGCAGGTAGCCTTCTTTGTCGGCATCGAGGATACAGACGAGCGACACCTCCGGCAGGTCGAGGCCTTCGCGGAGAAGATTGATGCCAACGAGAATATCAAATTCGCCGGCGCGCAGGCCGCGGAGAATCTCGACGCGCTCGATGGCATTCACGTCGCTGTGAACATAGCGCACTTTGAGGTTCAGATTGCGCAGGTAATCGGTGAGGTCCTCCGCCGTGCGTTTTGTCAGGGTGGTGACGAGCACCCGCTGGTTGAGTTCCACCCGCTGGCGGCAGAGTTCGATGGTCTCGTCTATTTGACCCTTGAGCGGCTTGAGAGTGAGTTTCGGATCCAGCAGTCCTGTGGGGCGGATGATCTGCTCGGCGATGAGCGGCCGTCCGGGGGTGGTGACATCAAAGTCCTCCACCGGCTGACTCGTCGGGGAAATGTGGACATTGCGTTCCGGCTTTGGCGCGCCGGGCACAGACTTCACCGACGGGATGTAGCCGTCGTTGCCGACGATGCTGTTTTGAATCTCAAAGCCCGCCGGGGTGGCGCTCACGTAGAGCATCTGCCGGGTTCGTTTCATGAATTCCGGAAACCGCAGCGGCCGGTTATCGAGTGCGCTCGGCAGGCGAAAGCCATAGTCCACCAGCGTGGTTTTTCGGGTTTTGTCACCCTCATACATGCCGCCGATCTGCGGGATGCTGGCGTGGCTCTCATCCACCACGAGCAGGAAATCGTCGGGGAAAAAGTCGAGCAGCGTGTAGGGTGTCGCGCCCGGTTCGCGGCCGGTCAGGTGCCGGCTGTAGTTCTCGATGCCCTGACAAAATCCCATCTCGCGCATCATTTCCAGATCGTAGTCGGTCCGCTGCCGGATGCGCTGGGCTTCGAGGAGCTTGTTTTCCTTCTCGAACCACGCCACCCGCTCGTCCGCCTCCGCGCGGATTGTGTGCTGCGCCTTCTTCATCTTCTCCGCTGCGGTCACGAATTGTTTCGCCGGATAAAACGTGAACGCTTCCACCACGCTGGTGCTGTTCCCTGTCAGTGGCTCGAACATGCTGATGCGGTCAATCTCATCGCCGAAGAACTCCACGCGCACGCCTTCATTCTCCAGCGATGCCGGCCACACTTCCACGACATCCCCGCGCGCGCGAAATTTTCCGCGCTGAAAATCAATATCGTTGCGCTCATACATCACCTCCACCAGCCGGTTGAGGAAATGATCGCGGTATATGGTCATGCCTTTGCGCACGGGAAACATCGCCTGCGCATAATCCTCCGGCGAACCCAATCCGTAAATGCACGACACACTGGCCACCACGATGACATCGTCCCGCGTCAGCAGCGCACTCATCGTGCTCAGCCGCAGCCGCTCGATCTCCTCATTGATGCTGCTGTCCTTCTCGATGTAAGTATCGCTGCGCGGGATGTAGGCCTCGGGCTGGTAGTAATCGAAATAGCTCACGAAATACTCCACCGCATTCTCCGGGAAGAATTGCCGCAGCTCCGAGTACAACTGCGCCGCCAGCGTTTTGTTATGCGACATCAGCAGCACTGGCTTGCCCACTTCCGCGATGACATTCGCCATCGTAAACGTCTTCCCCGATCCCGTCACGCCGAGCAGCGTCTGGTGCCGGTTCCCTGCCTTGAGCGACTTCACCAGCTTGCCGATGGCCTGCTGCTGATCGCCGCCGGGCGGATAGGGCGAGTGGAGGTTGAAGAGGGACATGTGGCCCAGCATGGGCGGAAGCATCAAACATCAAGCGCCAGGCATCGGCCCTGCTGCCGGAGCGGTCACGGGAACGGTATTTTCACGACACGGCGCGGAATCGCGGGCGCTTTGTCCGTGCCGGCGAGATCCACCTCGAACGGCTTGCCGATGCTGTTGCCGGCGAGATCTTCGAGTTCCGGCTGAATGACGAGGCGGTGCGTGCCGGCGGGCCATGGTTTGTCCGGCACGAAGCTCCAGTGCGTGCCGTCGTCGCTCAGTGCCGGTTGCCCGGACACGTCCTTAACGGTGATCAGTCTCAGCGCCAGTGCGTGATCCATCGGCTCCGAAAACGCGACGCGCAGCGGGTCTTTGGTTCCCGGCGCAGGCGGCGTGAGCTGCCAGGTTTTCGGATCGGGCGGGGTCCGGTCGGGCGCGGTGACGGTGAACTTTTTCTCCGCCGCTGCCTTCATCGGCTGGCCCTGCGCATCCTGCCATGAGGCATCAATCGTCAGGGTGAACTGTTTTCCCGCGAGCAGGGCCGGTCCGATATCTTCGAGTGGCTTGACCTCCCGTTTGATGCGGCCGGGGTCAATAAATAACGTCAGGCGACGGTGGTCGCGGTCCCAGAGTTCCTCGTCTATTTCCAGGAACGGCAGATCCACTTCTTTTCCGGCGTCGTCGCGGAGGTGGATGAATTGGTAGATGCCGCCGCCGTTCATGGGTGCGCTGAAGTGCAGATAGAACTTCAGGAGATTCTCCGGCACCGATTCTCCGCCGGGGAAGATGTGCGCCACCCGGGCTGGCGGAGCCGCGGCCGTTTTCGGCACTGCATGCTGTGACTTCACGGCCTCGCCCGCGGGCGGCCGCCACGTCGCTTCGTAGCTCATTCCCGGGCTGAACGAAAACCGCGGCGTGAAGCGCAGCACCGTGCCTTCCACCGACCACTTTCCCAGCATCGGCGGCAGGTCTGCTCCCGCCACACGGATCGAGAGGAGAGCCCTCCACTTCCCGTCCGGGGCGTCTGCGGCCGGCAGCCTCGCGGCTTCGACACCGGTGACTTCCACCGCCGATCGATCCGGCAGCCAGCGGATCTCCGCCGCTGCCGGAACTGAACCGCAGAGCATAAGGGAACACAGGCCGGAAAGCCCCGCCCGCGATGCGGAAGACCGCCTCACGGCAGCGGCAGCGATTCCAGATTCATCGCGCCGCCCTCAGCCTTGCGCAGGACGACGGCGAGGGCATCGCCGAGTTTGTCGAGCTGTTCCACGCCGGTCCATTCCTTGACGGTTTCGTAGGCCTGGCCTTTGGTGCCCTCGACGCGCTCCTCGATGGTCCCCGCGGCTTCGATGCCGTCGGTGCTGATTTTCATGACGCCCCGTGAGCTGTTGGCGAGGAGGATCCAGTCTTTGCCGTCTTTGTTATAGACGATCATGTCCAGCGGGCGGTTGCGGTTGCCGAGTTCGGCGATGGTCTTGCCGCGAACCTTGGCGCCGGGCTGGAGGGCGCTGATGGGAAAGCGGACGAGCGGTGTGCAGGTGTAGGCGGCGAGCAGTTCCGGCTCTTTCCCTACCATGAACGGCACAAAGGTCCGCACCGGGGATTTCGTTTCGAATTTCCCGTGCGCGCCATGGTAGATCTCCACGCTGGTGCCGCTCCCCACGACCTTGAACGGATACGGAATGGCGCGGAGGGTGGAGGAGAATTCCTCGTTGGAGAGTCCGGCCACGAGCACACGGTCTTCGAGGAACGCGATGTCGGTGATGGATTCCATGCGCGGATTGCTCTGGCGGCTGCCTTCGCCGGTCGCGCCATCCACCGGGGCATCCGGCAGTTGCGCCCGGGAGTGCATCACTTTGTCCAGCGGAACTTCGGTGACGTTGCCGGAGGCATTCACCTTGAGCAGCACCGGGCTGGCGTCAGGCCCGCGGCCTCGCGAAACAGCGAAGTAAATTTCATGCGATGCCGGATGCACCGCCATATCGTTGAGCAGGATCTGATCAGGGGTCGTGCCGAGCAGCGCGGCGATTTTCTGATCGAATCCTTCGATCTTCACCGGCTTCGCTTCCGCCTTCACGCCTCCGGTGGCGACGGCGGTAATGGCGGCGGATTTCGTGTCGGCGACAAACAGCGTGCCGTCCGGCGCAAAAGCCAGCGGGCCCATGGATTTGAATTCAGCTTTTCCCTCTTTCATCCCCGCTGGCCCGGCAGCGGTGGAAAGTGTGAGGAGGAGACAGGAACAGGCGAGTGTGCAGAGTGTTTTCATGGCGTGGAGTAGTGGAGTGTAACGGTGCGCCGCAAGCGGACCATCCGCAACGGCGCACGCGGATATTACTGCCGTGGATCGCCGCAGCGCCCGCAATTTTACGGCGGTGCGCCGGACGCAATCCCGTAGCCTCCGCAGCTACAGGCTGACAATTTCCATGCGGTGGTTGCTTTCCGGATCGTAGGGCGACGGCCGCTGGGTGAGGATGGCAAAGGCACCGGGCAGGGCGAACCGGCGCACGTGTTCTTTTACGTAGGCGTTCCATGACGCCGGGGGCTTCGGTTCATGCATGGGCATGATGCCATAGGAGAAGAGCAAATCCCCGCAGCTCTTTTCTGACGGGCTTACGGCAATGATCCACGCCGGCAGCCGCATTCCTGAGAGGCGGCGCGCCGAGGTGCCGCTGTCGGTCCTCGCGAAGACGGCGGCGGGTTTCAGGAAGTCGAGGCTGGCTTCCACGCTGATGGAAATGAGATGCTGCGGGAGAATGACGGGTGACAGTTCGGTGCCGGCGTGCATTTCCCGGACCGTGACGCGCCGGCGCGTGGGCTCCACCGTGGCGGCGATGCGAGCCAGCATTTCCACCGCTTCCACTGGATAGGCCCCCATCGCGGACTCTCCGGAAAGCATCACGCAATCGGTGCCGTCGAGGATGGCGTTGGAGACATCCGTGGCCTCGGCACGGGTCGGCAGGCGATAGGTGGTCATGGACTCCAGCATCTGGGTGGCCGTGATGACGGGCCGCGAGCGGCGGTTGGCCCGGCGCATCACGTCCTTTTGCACCACCGCAATGCGCTCGATGGGAATCTCCACACCGAGATCGCCTCGCGCGATCATGATGCCGTCGGACACATCAAGAATTTCATCAAGCCGGTCGAGGGCGCGGGAGCGTTCGATCTTGGCGATGAGAAACGGATCGTATCCCATGTCGCGGGCGGCCTTGCGCACGGCCTGCATATCGGCGGCACTCTCCACAAACGACTGGCTCACGGCATCCACGCCGTTCTCGAGGGCGAACTTGAGGCACTCGCGGTCGCGGTCGGTGAAGGCACCGATACCGAGGTCAATCCCGGGAAGATTCAGCCCCTTCTTTGACCGCAGTTCGCCGCCGACGATGACCGTGCAGTTCACGTCGGGACCGTTCACGGATTCCACTTCAAGCTGGATGTAGCCGTCGTTGAGCGAGAGCGTGTCTCCCTTCTTCACCACCTGCGGGAGCCGGGCAAAGCTAACGGAAACGCGGTGCTGGTCGCCGGTGATGCTGTCGGTGGTCAGGGTGAAGTGGTCGCCGTGCTTCAGGATGATCTTCTCCACGCCCAGCATGCCGATGCGCATCTTTGGGCCTGACAAGTCGGCCATGATGGCGACGCGTCTCCCCGCGGCGGTGGCGGCGGCACGAACGTTTTGAATGTTGCTGAGGTGTGACGCGAAATCCCCGTGGGAGAAATTGAGCCGCGCGACATTCATCCCGGCACGGATCATCGCCTCCAGTACTGCGGGGGAATTGGAAGCCGGACCCACGGTCGCGACGATTTTGGTTTTGTGAGTGGGCAATGACATGGTGACGCATCACAAAGCGGAAACGGGGCCGCGGCAACGCTCGATTTCAGGGTGCCGCGGGCCGCTGGAGCACCGCCCGCGCCAATCGCGGCACCGGACAAGTGCCGTGCCGGTTCCCTTCCGCGTAAAGGGAGTGGACACCGCCCCCGGCGTGCGGGAGCGTTCCCGGCACCCAAACAGCACACCCATGAAAACGACACTGCTCTCCATTCTCCTTGCCCTGTCACCGGGCATTATATTCTCTGGCTTCGCCCAGGAGAACAAGCCCGATGCTCCGCGTGAGGAGAAGAAAGAACCCGCCGAACGCGAGCGTCACCAGCCGGAAGCGCAGGCGCGTGAGGAAATTGAAAAGAAGGTGAAGGCGGCCATGGAGGAAGCCGCGAAACTCGACGAAGCCGGTAAAAAGGACGCCGCGGAAAACCTGCGCCGCGAGGCCCGTCAAATGGCGCAGGCCGCTAAAGCCCATGAACGCGCTGGCGGTGAACGCCGCCGCGAAGGTGAGGACAGGAAACCCGACGGCCCGCCGCGCGCTGAGATCGAGAACAAGCTCAAGCACGTCGAGCAGGCCATCGCCCACCTGCGCGAGGCCGGACTGCCGGAGCCCGCCGAGCACCTCAATCAACTCGCGAACCGGTTCCGTGCCGCACTTCACGGTCCGGACCAGCCGCGCCCTGAAGAGGCACGCCGCGAGGAGCCCAAACGCGAAGAAGGCCGGCGTGA
>JANNVM010001155.1:0-3929 GCA_031414455.1 Verrucomicrobiota bacterium | reverse complement strand
GCGGGCTGCGGGGCCTGCATGGGCCGCAGCGGGGCTTGCTCCCGCCCGGCGTCAAAGGCCGGATGCTGCGGGCCGGCGTCCACTCCGGATTCCGGTTCGTCTGCTATTTCAACTTCCTCCTCTGCGACGAACTCCTCCCCGGGCTCAATTTCCTCTTCCGCCACAATCTCCGGCTCCGGTTCCGCTATCATCTCCTCTTCGGCGACAATTTCCTCTTCGATCTCCAGTTCCTCATCCTCCAGCACGGAAATAATTTCCTCCTCCGGTTCATCCTCCGCGACGATGGTCACCGTTTCCTCCTGAAGCTCCGGAGTTGATTCCTCCATCACGGGCTCAGCGATTTCCTCCATCACCGGTGCCACCATTTCTTCCTCGACCAATTCTTCGACTGGAGCGGCCGCCTGCGGGATCTTCTCCTCCGTGACGGGTGCCTCGAAAAGATCAGGCTCCGGCGGGGCAAGTGGCGCAGGACGCAACGGCCTGGCAAGACGCGGAGGCGAAATCTGGGCATGGAACCGCAGTACCGGCACGCTGGAGGTGGCGCTGTCATGGTCGCCGCGCCCGGCGCAAGGATTCTGGAATGCGGCGACGGCGGAGCCTGACGCGGCTGCACTGACAAAATGGGCACGGCTTGAGTGAGCGGCGAAACAATGGGCGTCACGGGTACGGCGGGCTTCGGCGCCGGAGCCGGCGTGGAGGGGAGTTTCTCCGCAGCCAGTGGCAGCGGAGCCGGGCGCGCTTTGCCGAGCGAGGAAATAATCGTGACGCTGAGCGTGTCATTTAGCTTCGCATCACACGCCGCGCCGAACAGAATCTGTGCCTCTTCACTGACGTGCTTGTGGAGTTCACTCATCAGCGTCTCGATTTCAAAAAGCGTCAGGCTGGTGCCGCCGCAGATGTGAACGAGCACATTGCGGGCCTTCTCGAGAAGCTGACCGCGGTCGAGCAGCGGGCTCTTGAGAGCCGCCTGGAGTGCTTCGGTGGCCCGGGCTTCGCCTTTTGCCTGACCGAATCCGAACAGACACCGGCTGTCCGCATTCTTCAGCGCGGTGATTAGATCATCCATCCCAATACGAATGAGTCCTGGCTGGGTAGCCACCGTGGTGACGGCGCGCACGCTCTGGCAAATGATGCGGTCGGCGGTTTCAAAGGCTTCGGCGACCCCTTTCTTCGGCAGCACCAGTTCGCCCATTTTGTCGTTTTCGAAACAAACGAGCGCGTTGGCGTACTGGCGGAGTTCATCCAGCGAGGCCTGCGCCTGCGCCATGCGGCGTTTGCCTTCAAAGCTAAACGGCAGCGTGGCGAACACGATCACAAACGCGCCGCTTTCGCGCGCGAGGCGGGCAACGATGGGAGCCGCGCCGGAGCCGGTGCCGCCACCGAGACCGACACAGAGGAAAATCATGCGCCGGCCTGCGAGTGCTTCACGGATGTCGTCGATGCTGCTGGCCGCAGCCTCCTGGCCGAGCTCCGGATCACCGCCGCAGCCGAGGCCCTGGGTGAGGGACTTGCCGAGCTGCACTTTGCGCTGTGCCATGCCGCTGTTGAGGGAACGGACGTCGCAGTTCATGGCGATGAGGTCCACGCCTTCCATGCCTTCGAGCGCGATGTGGTCGAGCACATTGCCGCCGGAGCCGCCGAGGCCGACGATACTGACAGCGGGCGCGGTGTCACCGGATGCGGGAGCGGTTTCGAGTTTGAATTCGATCATAGGGTCGTATGAGTTGAGTGTTGGACGGAACGTGAGTAAATTTTAGCCGGAAATGCCGCTCTACATGCGGGAGCCGCTGAACAGGGTGCTCAGTTTTTCTGTCAGGCGGGCAAACGGCCCGCGCGCCGGACGCTCACTCTCGACGCGCTGGGCGTACCGAATGAGGCCGATGGGAGTGGCATACTGCGGGTTTTCAAAATTGGAAGTGAGCCCGGTCATGGGTGTGAAGCTGGAGCGGCGCACGGGCAGGCCGAAGATCTCTTCGGCCAGTTGGTCGATGCCGCGCAACTGACTGGTGCCTCCACACAGGTAGAGGCCGCCGGCCAGCCGCTCCAGCGGCGCACCCTGGGCAAGCAGACGCTTGCGCACGAGGTCGAATGTTTCTGTCAGGCGCGCGCGGATCACGTCGTTGAGCACCTCCCGATTCACATCGCGGCCGTCGAAAGTCGTATCTCCGGGCAACCGGATGATGTCCCCTTCCCCGCCCTCAGCCGGCAGCACACTGCCGTACTCCACCTTGAGCTTCTCCGCGCGGCTCATGGGAATCTTGAGCACGATGCTGAGGTCATTGGAAATATGATCGCCGCCCACGCCGACGCTGCCGCTCGCCGCGATGGCGCCGTCGTCATAGACCACGTAATCCGTCGTTCCGCCGCCGATGTCGAGAAGCAGTGAGCCCTGCTCGCGGGCCTCGCGGTTCAAGACCACCTGCGCAGCGGCAATGGGACTGAAAACGACGTCCTCCACTTCCAGCGGGAACTCCCGCAGGCAGCGCACCGTGTTCTGGACACGGTTCCGGATGCCGTGAACGATGTGATAGTCGGCCTCCAGCTTTTTACCGAGCATGCCCACGGGGTTGAGCACCTTCTCCTGACCATCCACCCAGTAGTGGCGGATGATGCGGTGGAGAAAAATATTGTCAGGCGGAATGGCCACGTTGCTCGCCTGTTCCTTCACTTCCTCGATGTCATCCTCGGTGATTTCCGTCTGATCGTCCGGCACGCGAAGCAGCCCCCGGTTGTTGCAGCTCTCGATGTGAGGACCGGTGATGGCGAGCCACACCTTGCGGATCATGATGTCACTGCGGTCCTCCGCCCGGACGAGCGCGTCCTGGAGGCACGTCTGCGCGGTGTCGAAGTCCACGATCTCCCCTTTCCGCACCCCGCGCGACGGTGCCTGGCCAACGCCGAGAATCTTGATGCTGCCGTCACTGCGCGCGTCTCCCACGACCACGCAAATCTTGCTGGTACCGATTTCGAGTCCGACGTAAATGTTGGATCGTGCCATGTGTCAGATGCCGCGAAGGATGGTTTGAATGTCGTGCTCCTGCCGGGTCGCGGGAGCGGGTTTGAGCCGGGCTGCCGGAGCGGGCTTCGCGCGGCGGAATTTGTCAGGCGCGGAAAAGGAAACATCGCGCGGCTCTGAAAGCGGCACGGCGACTCCGGGTTCCACGGCGGGACGCTCCGCCGTGGCCACGGTGTCGTAAAAAGTCACCGGCACGTTGCGCTCCATTTGCAGATTCACGGTTCGCACACTTCGTCCGGCGGTGTGTGTCCGCGCAAGGATGAACTCCAGCCGCTCCAGTTGCTGCGTCATCCGGTCGGGGTGAAAGGTGAACGCCGGACCGGACTCCATCTCCGCGACCAGCGTCCACGCATTGGGAATTTCGATGCGCTCCACGCTGCACGGCACCGACCACTCTCGCGTGCGCATTTGTTCCAGCAGGACGAGCGCCGCCATGATGGGCGCGGCATCCACCGGCTGCCCCAGTGTAATGACCGGCTGGTCAGCGGCGTCAATCACCGGCAAGGCCATGTACTCGCGCAGCAGTTCCTCACATTTGAAAGCCACCCCGTCGCGATCCACAAAAAGCCGGCTCTTCTGATTGATGCCGTTGGCGGCGCTGGTGATCCACGCGACGGGCAGCCGCTCGGTCAGTTCGATCGCGATTCTGTCAGGCAGCCGGCGCTCGACCTTCACATCCTTTACCCGCGGCAGCGTCATGAGCCGGGAGCGCACGGCGCTGAGGTCCACTTCCATGAGATTCATGCCCGTGCGCAATCCGGCCGCGGCGGCGGCCTGCGGTGCCGCGATGCCTCCGTTGCTGTGAAACTCATAACGCGCCACGCTGAACTCCGGATTGCCGCGAAACGACTGCTTCCAGAGCGAACGGGCATACAGTCCCAGCGCGAGCACGCCGAGCGCGATGCCACCCCAG
>JANNVM010001154.1:0-6055 GCA_031414455.1 Verrucomicrobiota bacterium | reverse complement strand
TGGAAGACCGGAACACGTTCGTGCTACGCCGCATCAAGCCGAAAAAGCCGGTGGTTAAAGGGCATACGCCCTTAACTTGACGCGCATGCCCGGCAGGGGGGAATGGCAGGGGCGGAGGAATGTTGCCGTGCCATCCGGCTGCGCCTTGATCACTTACCACAAATATCGATCGTCATATTCGATCCCGCCCCGGCGCAGGAAATCCACATATTCCTCCTGATAAGTCTTTACCCGGTGATGCTCCTCCTGTTGTCCAATATACTGCTTCACAGACGGACATTGCGGCGCGCCCACGGTGAATCCTCCGTAACCTTCCTGCCACGAGAACAGCTTAACTCCCATCTCGTCATGCACCCAGCGGGAGGAGACGGATTTGATTTCCCGCATCACATCCGCGAGGCGGTGCATCGCCCCGAGTCCAATGAGCAAATGGACATGGTCAGCGACGCCGCCGATGGCTTCCGGGATCCCGTCGAATTGTTTTACGACGCCGCCGAGGAAAGCATGGAGACGATCCCGCCACGCGGGGGCAATCATGCTGATGCGTTCCTTCGTGCTGAAGACGAGATGGTAGTGGAGCGAAAGGTGAGTGGATGCCATGGCGCGCACAAAGTCCGGCGCCCCTGCCGCAGAACTTTTTTCGCCGCGTTCCGGTGGCTTGCGCCACCGGCTGGTATGGAGAGCGCCCGGGACCATTTCCAGCGCGAGTCCGGTCTCAAACACCCTGACACGCTCAATGCCATGCACCAGTTAGCGGATTCCTATCGCGGAATCGGCCGGCTGGAGGAGGCTGCTGAATTATGGGAGCAAGCCCTGGCGGGCCGGCGCAAGGTTCTGGGACCGGAGCACCCGGACACGCTCAGGACGCTGGCACTGTTGAGTGCCGCCTCCTTCAATCTGGGCCGCCAATCGGAGGCCATCGAGTTGAGTGAAGAGGGGCTGGGGCTCCACAACAAGGCGCATGGCCGGGAGCACCTGGCCACTCTCTCCGCGATGCACGGGCTGGCGTTCCTGTATGCCAAAACCGGCCGTCCGGTCGAAGCCGCCAAACTTGCCGAAGAGGTCCTGGCCGGCCGGCGCGAACAACTCGGCGCCCGCCACGCGGACACGCTCCTGGCGATGGTCAGGCTGGCGGAGGTTTACGGCTACGCCGATCGCAGGGACAAAGCCTATCCGCTCTTCAAGGAAGTATTGCCCCTGTTGAGCAGCAAGTTCGGGCCGGACCATCCCGAGACCGTCAATGCCGCCACGCACCTCGGTCGCTGGTGCTCCAACTGGGCGTGGGACGAGCGCGTCACCAACCCGGAGCGCGCCCGCGAGCTTGCCAGCGAGGGAGAACGTCTCGTGCGCGAAGCCCTGCCCGTTTTTGAAACCGGCGTCAGCACTCCGCCCTATCACCTCGCCTGCATCCGGAGCCGGTTGGGCGCGGCCGTGTCGGTCGCCGCATTTACCGATCCCGCCCTCACGCCGGCTGAACGGGAACAAAAGATGATCGAGTCCGAGGCCCTCATGCAGCGCGCGCAAACCGCCATCGGCGGGGACAACCTTGGCTGTCAGCGCGATGCCATCATCCGGTTCATCCGCCACTACGAAGCGTGGCCCAAAGCGGAGAAACTGGCCGAGTGGCGGCGGAGGCTGGAAGCGTTCGATCTCGGGCTGGCCGCAGGCAAATAGCCGGCAATGCGGCCGGTCACACGGCGCACAGCCGTCGCGTCGCGCGACGGCTGCGGCCTTCCTTTGCGGTGAACTCCATCGGCATTCTCCCCGGCCCGCGGTCAGGCGGACACGCCTTCAAACGGCTCTCAAAAATATTTTTCCCTGACGTGATGGGATCGGATCCGAAACGGAGCACTGAGATTTGGAGCCCGATCACGGGATTCCCTGTCACAAGCAAAACTCAACCGCCGTCCGGCTTCGTCCGCGGCAAAAACAGAAAGAACCACTACCATGAAAACATCACATAACAACAGCCTCACAAAACAAACTCTTTGCCCGTCCCTTGCACTCCGGTTCTCCCGGACGGCCTGTCTCCGCGGATCGGCGCTCAGTGCCGCCGCGATCGTGCTGACGGCCGCATCGGCCGGCCGCGCCGCCGAATTCCGCGTCAACAACCTCAACGACGCCGGCCCCGGCTCGCTGCGGGAAGCCATCGCCGCAGCCAACGCCACCGCGGAAGCGGACGTCATCACTGTGCATGGCGGCCTGCAGGGAGCGATCGTCCTGACTACCGGTCAGTTGAATATCGGCACAGACATGAGCCTCCGGGGATCCGGACAAAATAAGCTCACGGTCAGCGGCAACGGCGCCAGCCGCGTCTTTCGCATCGACGCCCCCGCCAGGGTGGAGATCAGCCACCTGACGATCGCCGACGGTTTGGCCACCGATGTCATTTCCGGCCCGGAGGAATTTGGAAACTCCACGGGCGGCGGCGGTATCCTGAACCTCGGCGGCAGCCTGACACTTTCCCGCGTCACCCTGACGCAAAATATGAGTGACACCCTTGCCGATTTCCGCGGGGAGCCCGGCAAGCCGGCGCAGGCCTACGGCGGCGCGGTTTACAACCGTTCCGGCGCCACCCTGACGGCCACGCACTGCCTGTTCAGCGAAAACCTGGTCACCGCTGCATTCGGCAATTTCGCCACTTCCCAGTTTCATGGCGGCGGAGCGATCTTCAATGACGACCGGTCCACCGCGGTGATCCAGCACTGCCTATTTGACAGCAACCAGTGCACAGACGCGGGAGGAGCCATCTACAACTCCGCCGGAAGCGGTATAACCATCGCCCATTCCCGCTTCCTCGGCAACGTTTCGTATGCCAAGTCCGGGGCGCTGGAGAATGCCCCTTACGGATTGAGCACCGGAGCCGCGCCAACGATGACCATCGAACACTGCGAG
The DNA here is from genome assembly GCA_031414455.1 of Verrucomicrobiota bacterium. Taxonomy (GTDB): domain Bacteria; phylum Verrucomicrobiota; class Verrucomicrobiia; order Verrucomicrobiales; family V1-33; genus V1-33. The sequence continues at coordinate 3,160 of JANNVM010001154.1, read as the reverse complement.
TTTGCAGGAAACCGGGCCGTGGGAAAACTGGCTCCGGGCGCGCCCGGCCTCGGGGGCGCGATTCGCACGCTCGGCGGAGTGCTCACGATCAGTTACAGCAACTTCTCGGCAAATGATGCCATCGGCGGTGATGCTGTGGCCGGTGCCGGCGGAGTTGGCCGGGGCGGTGCCATCTACATGTCGCGCACCGTCGCGGCAGGCACCACGTTTCCTTATCAAGTTTCCATCTCCAACTGCGCATTCCATGACAATTGGGCGCGCGGCGGCCCGGGAAGTGCCGGCCGCAATGGTGGCGAGGGCCGTGGCGGCGCACTCATGGCGGTCGGCGTCGGCGTATTGGACGTCAGCAACAGCCGCTTCGAGGGCAACGAGGCGCAGGGCGGCACGGGAGGCGCCGGCGGAAACGGCGGCATCGCCCAGGGCGGCGGCTTCACCAGCGACATTCTAGGCGGCACCGCCGCAAGGGTCACCGTCAGTAACAGCCACATCGCCGGTAACATCGTCCGGGGCGGAGTGGGTGTGGTCGGCGGCAATGCCCTCGGCGGCGGCTTCTACAACGCCGCTCCCGTCGGTGCGGCCGTCCCGGTGTTCAATATGACACAGTGCAAAGTCACGGGCAACGCGGCTGAAGGCGGGGCCGGTCAGGGCATTGGCGGCGGCATCTACAACCTCGGATCGTTCGTCGTTGATGCCTCCCTCATCCACGGCAACACGGCCTCGACCAGCGATGACGATGTCTTCGGTATCCTGACGCCGCTGTAAGCTCATCCGTTCCCGATACACAAATCCCGCCGGGGCAGGCAGCGCGTCACACCGCTGCCTGCCTTTTCCATTGATGCGGCGGGAGGATGTGGACGGTGCACGGAGGACTTGCGCCCGCGGAGCCCCCACGATCTTCACCGCCGGGCCCGCCACCCAAACGCCCGCGGCGGCGTCCCCGGACGTGACTGAGGATTTGCTGTTTTCGGTGAGTGCGGCCACGGTGCGGCATGATCGAGATGCCCCACCTCTACATTCCGCGCCGCCGTTTTATTCAGTCGCTCGCCGGCTCCGCCGCCGCACTGTCGCTTGCCGGATACAGCCGGGCGGCGGAGGAAGCGGCCGGCAAATCCGTGACCGTTTCCATTCTTCACACCACCGACCTGCACGGGCACATCATGCCCACGAAGACCTATGAGGGCGTGGAGAACGTTGGTGGTCTCGCGCGGTGCGTCACGCAGATCCGCCGCTGGCAGAAGGAGAACCCGAACAACGTTCTCCTCGATATCGGCGACGTTTATCAGGGCACACACGTCAGTCGCGCCACCGGCGGCGCGCTGATGATCGATCTTTTCAACCGCCTCAACTACGATGCGTGGGTGCTGGGCAATCACGAGTTCGACTGGGGGCTCGAAACCGTCGCGAAAAGTGTCGCCGCGTCGAAGATGAGTGTGCTTGCCGCCAATGCTCAGGCCGGCGGCAAGTGGACGAATACGCTCCAGGACAAATCCAATCCGCTTTCGAAGATCAGCCCGTTTCTCATCAAGGAAGTCGCCGGATTCCGCATCGGCATCATCGGCACGGTGACGCCCGGCCTGCCGGCATGGCTGCATCCGTCGCTGCTCAAGGAATTTTCCGCCGAGGATCCGCTCGCCTCGGTGAAGTTCGCGATCAAGAAACTGCTCGCAGAGAAAGTGGACGCCATCGTGCTCGCCGCGCACTTCGGGCTCAAAGGTGTGGACGGCGACAAGGGACGGCCGGACGATTTCGCGAACCGCATTCACGAAATCACCAAAGAGTGCCGCGACATCGCCGTCGTCATTGCCGGGCACACACACAAGGATATCCCGCAGTTCCGCGTCAACGACATCCCTTACACTCAGGCCAGCTATTACGGCATCAACACCGGCCGCGTGGACCTCACCTTCGACCGCGAATCACGCCGCCTCATCGAAACGAAAATCAGCACGGTGCGCATGGACGGCAGCATTGAACTCGATCCGATGGTCGTGTCTGTTTCCGCCAAAGAGGTGCAGGCTTCGGAGGTGGAGCTGAATCGTGAAATCGGCGAACTCGCGGATCCACTTTCCTGCAAGGCTGCGCCCGGTGTGCCGGCTCCGTCGCTGTTGCTCGTGACCCGCGCCATCCGGCATTCTCTGGAAAAGCGCGGCCGGAAAATTGACGGTGTGCTGCACGGCCTGTTCCTCGACGAGAAAGATCTCCCGGCCGGAAAGAAGACCATCGCCGACGCCTGGGAAATCATTCCGTATGAGAACCGCCTCGCGACGGTGGAACTTCGCGGCTCCGAACTTCCGAAGGTAATGCAGGAAGCGCTCAGCATCCCCTACTCCACTCAGGCGCTCGATGGATTTAAACTCACCGTCGAAGGCGAGCGCCGCGACACCAAAGTGACCTCGCTTACCTTTCCTGACGGAAAACCGGTGGAGCCTGACAAGCGCTATATTATCGCACTCAATGGCTTCGACGCCCAGTCCGGCGGCCGCCGTTACGCCCTGCTCAGCGAACTCTGCGCCGCCGCGGATGCGAAGCTCACGCTGCACGACATCGAATCCCGCGACGCCGTGATCGAGTTTTTCACGGACCGGAAAGTCATCCGCGCCGCCGACCTCACGTAGCTCGACTTTCCAAAGTCGAGTGGCGGGAACTCTTAGTGGAATTTCCGGTCACGATCCCCGCCATGCCGCCGCCCGACCCGCGCAATTTCAAAGGCCGCGGCGCGACGGCGAATCCGGCGAACCCGTTCGAGAAATTCCATCTCGAGGACGAGCCCGAGTGGCTGGAGGAACTGTCTCGCGATCCTGACGCCGTGCCGCCGTCGCCGCGCACGCAGTTGTTCACCGACGACACGCAGTCACTCATCACAAAGAACACCAGCCCCGACCTGAGCTTCGATTTCAGCCTCAATCCCTACCGCGGCTGCGAACACGGCTGCGCCTACTGCTATGCGCGGCGTTACCACGAATTTCTCGGCTGGAGCAGCGGGCTCGATTTTGAAAGCAAACTGCTCATCAAGCCACGCGCGCCGGAACTGCTGCGTGCAGAGCTTAGCAAAAAATCCTGGCACGCCGGCAAACTGGCGTGCAGCGGCGTGACCGATGCCTATCAACCGGTCGAGCGCCGGCTGAAGATCACCCGCGGCTGCCTGGAGGTGCTGGCGGAA
>JANNVM010001153.1:0-1670 GCA_031414455.1 Verrucomicrobiota bacterium | reverse complement strand
AGGTCGTAAAATTCCTCGGGCACGCGGCGCAGGTAGAAGTCGGTGCGGGCTTTGATTTCCGGCTGCGTGGCAGCGGCGGCGAGCAGCGCTTTCCAGGTCAGGCCCGACATGTTTTCCGTCTGGTATTGGCGCTGGCCGTCGCTCCATGCGTTCCAAATGTAAGCGCGGTCGCGCGTGCGGACACAGCGCATCGGCAGCCACTTGTTGCCGAAGGCGGCATTGTAAAAGGTGAACACGCGATCCCAGCCGGGCATGGTCTCGCCGCGCAACGCGGGTAGAAAGGAGCGGCCGTCCACGCCGGGAATCGGCGGCAGCGCAGCGGCGGCGAGCAGCGTGGGTGTGAAGTCGAGCGTGCTGACGAGGTGCGCGCGGTCCACCGCGCCGGGCTTCGTCACGCCGGGCCAGCGCAAGATGAGCGCGCCGCGCGAGCTGTTCTCATAGACGTTCGATTTGCCGAAGGGAAACGACATGCCGTGGTCGCCGCCCCAAAAAACGACGAGCGTGCTGTCGGCGAAGCCTTCCTCGTCGAGCACCTTGAGCACCGCGCCGAGCGCGTCGTCGAGCCGGCGCACGTTCGTGTAGTAGCCGGCGAGTTCGCGGCGGATGTCCGGCAGGTCTTCGAGAAAACCGGGCACGCGAGTGATTTCCTCCGGCGTCACGCGGCGGCTCGGCGCTTCGCCGCCCGCGAGATCGTCCGGGCCTTTCATGCCGATGAACGGGCGGTGCGGGTCGTAGCCGTTGACGTTGTGAAAAAACGGGCGGCCCTGCGTGCGCGCGGACTGGAGAAATTTGCGCGTAGCCTCCGCGAGTTTTGAGGGATGCCGGCTGATGCCGTCAGTGGCGGGGTCGGCGTGAAATTTCTCCGCCGGCTGATGGTGCGCGTTTTTGCCGAGGGTGGAAATGAGGTAGCCCGCGTCGTGCAGTTGGTCATTGAGCGTGCGCGCGTCCGTCTTCAGCGGAAAAAATCCCATGCTGCCGCTGCGGTGCGGATACAGCCCGGTGAGCATCGTCTGGCGCGACGGCTGGCAAACGGCGACGACGGTGTAGGCGTGCTCAAAGCGCAGCCCCTGCGCGGCGAGCCGGTCAATGTGCGGCGTGAGGTCTTTCACCGGCCCGCCATAGACGCCGCTGGAATCGAAGTTCATGTCATCCGCCGTGAAGAGCAGGATGTTCAGCCGCGGCGCGGCGTGGAGCGCGGCCAGCGGGAGCAGAACAGTGGCCAGTAGAATTAGGTATTTCATGGTGAGTAGTTCGTTACTCCTTCGTTTGCCTCGGCATAACCAACGCCTTCGTTTCTTTGGGCGCGAGTGCCCGCATCCCGGTGAGTTTGGCGGCGTGTTCGGACTTGGTCGAGAGGTTGGTCCACTCATGAGGATCGCTCTCGATGTCGTAGAGTTCCTCGTCGCCTCCCTTGTAGTGAATGTAGCGCCAGCGCTCGGTGCTGATGGTGTAGCTCTCGGGTTGATCGAGATGCGTGATCGCGGCGTGCGGCCAGGGCGTGGAGGGATCGCGCAACAAGGGGACAAGACTGCGGCCCATGATGTCGGGTTTGTCGGGCACTCCGCATAGTTCGGTGAGCGTGCGGAACAGATCGACGAGGCTGACAGGCCGGTCACACACCGAGCCAGCGCGAGTGCCTTCGGGAAAACCGCGCGCACCTTTGGGCACGC
>JANNVM010001152.1:0-7654 GCA_031414455.1 Verrucomicrobiota bacterium | reverse complement strand
CGTCCCGTGATACACGCCCGCCGCCCTCGCCAATCCTTCCTTCACAAGGACAGAAGACAAATCACGGCCATCCTCCATCCTTACGAACCCGTAGATCCGCTTGTACCTGCCATCGCCACGGGCATCTGCATAAACCGTATGAACGGTAAAAGGCGATTTTAACAGCACCGCCACACGCCCGGCGGCGGTCTTTCCGAATCCTTTCGCCAGTTCGATGGAAGCCTGCGGGCTTGCGCCGATTTCTGAAATTCCAAAATACCGGCGCTGCTCGCGCAGACGGCGGGCGCCTGTTTCGTCCGTCACATGCCACTCAAAACAATCCGCCCCGTAGAGCCGGAGGGTGTGCTCCTTCCCGTCGTCAGTTCTGATCAGAAAGCTGTCCCCGTCCGCCCAGTCAGCCGGGACGAATGTGCATCCCTCCAGTTTCGTCAGCGGCTCCGCCGCGAACCCCCGCAAAACGAGGAGAACGGTCACAAAAAGAGAGAACAGTGTTGAGCGGGGCATGAACGCGACTTTACCATCGCCTCTCGCCGGCGGCAAGACGCCACCTCTCCAAATGAACATCACCCTCTTCATCCCGTGTTTCATGGATGCGCTCTATCCGCAGGCCGGGATCAGTATGGTGCAGATCCTCGAAAAACTGGGTCACACCATCGAATTCCCCGCGAAACTGGCCTGCTGCGGTCAGCCGCCGTTCAATTCCGGCTACTGGGACGAAGCGCGAATGGTCGCACGGCCGGTGCTGCAGCGGCTGGAGAAAACTGAGGCCGTCGTCATCGGCAGCGGATCGTGCGGGGCGATGCTCAAAGTTTTCTACCAGGAACTTTTTGCCGGTGAGCCGGAGGAGGCGCTGGCCAAAGCGCTGTCGGCAAAGACGTGGGAATTCTCCGACCTCCTCGTCACCAAACTCGGCGTCACCGACCTCGGCGCGCGCTTTGAGCGCCGCGTCACCTTCCACGACGGCTGTCACGGCCGGCGGGAGTTGAAGACGAAAAACCAGCCGAGCGAATTGCTGAAACATGTCCGCGGCCTTGAACTGGTGGAAATGTCCGACGCCGAAACCTGCTGCGGCTTCGGCGGCACGTTCGCCACAAAGTTCGCCAGCATCAGCACCGCGATGGGCGAAGTGAAATGCGCCAGCGCGGCGGAGACCGGCGCGGAGGTCATCGTGAGTAACGACAGCAGTTGCCTCATGCACCTCCAGGGCCTCCTCAACCGCCAGGGCCGCCCGCTCAAAACCATGCATCTGGCGGAGGTGCTGGTGCAAACCTAGCCGCAAAGAGGCATCCGCCACGGACACCGTGAGCCGAAACTTCGGTGCGCGCGCAGATTTTTGATCCGCTTTTTTCGCGGGCTGCGCATTATACTCAGATGACCGCAGCGATTCCATTTTCAGACGACCATGCCAAACCGGGCGCGGAGGCCCTGTTTTACGGGACCTTCGAGCTTTCCGCCGGGGAACGCCGGGAGTTTTTGGAACGCGCCTGTGCCGGAAATGCCGAACTGCGCGAGGAGGTGGAGGGCATGCTGCGCGATCATGAAGCCGCGACTGGATTCATGACCGCGGGAGCGCCCTTTGTCTCCAGTCACGGCACCACGTTCCCCGCCCTTTCGCGCGAAAAGTCCGGCGATTGGATGGGCCCTTACAAACTTCTCGAACAACTCGGCGAAGGAGGCTTTGGCACTGTCTGGGTCGCGGAGCAGGAGAAGCCCGTGCGTCGCCGCGTGGCGCTCAAGATCATCAAGCTGGGCATGGATACGAAGGAGGTCATCGCCCGCTTCGAACAGGAACGTCAGGCGCTGGCCATGATGGATCATCCCAACATCGCCCGCGTGCTCGATGCCGGGGCCACGCCAATCGGCCGGCCGTATTTCGTCATGGAACTGGTCCGCGGCGTGAAGATCACCAAGTACTGCGACCAAAACAACCTGCCTACGGCGGATCGGCTCAAGCTCTTCATCGCCGTCTGTCACGCCGTCCAGCACGCGCATCAGAAGGGCATCATCCATCGCGACCTCAAACCGTCCAATATCCTCGTTACGCTCCACGACGGCGTGCCGGTGCCGAAGGTCATTGATTTCGGCGTCGCCAAAGCCACGCAGCAGCAGCGGCTCACGGATCTGACGATCTACACGCAGTTCGAGCAAATGGTCGGCACTCCACTCTACATGAGCCCTGAGCAGGCGGAAATGAGCGGGCTCGATATTGATACCCGCAGCGACATCTATTCCCTCGGTGTTTTGTTATACGAGCTACTCGCCGGCCGCACACCGTTCGATCCCGAAACGCTGATGAAGCGCGGCCTCGATGAAATCCGGCGCGCTGTCCGCGAGGAAGTCCCGCAAAAGCCATCCACCTTTGTCAGCACCATGGCCCTCCAGCGGCGCTCGGATCTGGCCCAGCACCGCCAGACCGACAGCGCCAAACTTCTCTCCCAAATCCGCGGCGATCTCGACTGGATCGTCATGAAGGCGCTCGAAAAGGACCGCTCCCGCCGCTACGACACCGCCAACGGCCTCGCCCTCGACATCCAGCGGCATTTGGTCAGTGAACCTGTCCTCGCCCGCCCGCCGAGCGCCGGTTATCGCTTCCGCCAATACGCCCGGCGCCATAAAGCCGCTCTGACGGCTGCAGCAGCTGTGCTCACCGCACTTTTTGCCGGGCTCGTGGCGACGACATGGATGTTCTTCAAGGAAAAGGATGCCAGGGAGCGCGCCGCCGCCGCGGAGCACGAACAGTCCCGTCTAAGACAACTGGCCGAAGCGGCGGTGCAGTCGCAGAGTGAAGAACGCACGAAAGCCGAGGCCGAGGCCGAAAAGAGCAAGCAGGTCGCACAGTTCCTAAAGGACATGCTCAAGGGCGTCGCGCCTTCCGTCGCGCTGGGAGACGATACGAAGATGCTGCGGAAGATTCTGGACCAGACCGCCGAACGAATCGGCGCGGATTTGCAGAATCAGCGGGAGGCCGAGGCGGAATTGCGCACAACCATCGGCAAGGTCTATGACGCCCTGGGCGATTATGTAAAAGCGGCGGCAATGCTCGACGAAGCGCTTCGCATCACGAAGAAACTGCGCGGAGAGGAACACAAAGACGTCGTCTTTTTGCTCATCGCCCGGGCTCAGGTGCTGGCGGAGCAGGGCGAACTCGATGAGGCCGAAGCGATGCTCCGCCATGCCCTGGAGATCGATAAAAAGCTCGCGGGCCCGGACGGGGACGTGAGCACGTCGCTCAGCAATCTCGGCCTGGTGCTGGAGAATCTCGGCAAGCTGGGCGAGGCGGAGACGCTCCATCGTGAGGCGCTGGCCATGGAGCGAAAACTGAAGGCAGATGGCAATAAAGACGTGGCGATCTCGCTGAACAACCTGGCCGTCGTCCTGCAAAAGCAGGCCAAATACGGGGACTCGGAAACCGCCCTGCGCGAGGCGCTCGCCATTCAGCGCAAATTGTTTGGCGATGTGCACCCGGAGATGGCCACCACGCTCAACAACCTCGCCAATGCCGTCGCGTACCAAAACCGTCTGCCAGAGGCGGAAGCCCTCTTCCGCGAACTGGTTCCCATCCAGCGCAAACTTCTGGGCAACGCTCATCCCAACGTAGCCGCGGGACTCAACGGTCTCGGCCTGGCGCTCCTCAATCAGGGCCGTGCCGCTGACGCCGAGCCATTCCTCACGGAAGCCGTGGAGATCGAGCGGAAGGCCCGGCCCGGCGCACACCCGCAGAAGGCCATGATCACTGGTAATCTGGGCCGCGTCATGGAGGGCCTGAGTAAGTTCGATGAGGCGGAATCCCTCGTCCGCGAAGCACTCGACATCCTCAGCAAATTGCCAGGGTCCGAGCACCCTTACATGGGCAATTGGCGCAACCAGTTGATTAACCTCCTCGCTACCCGGGAGAAGTGGCCGGAACTGGAAGCCGTGATACGCGATGACCTCGCGAGCGCCCGCAAGGCCGCATCCGGTGACGCGCCGCATCCGGCTATCGCTGAGGCACTTATCTATCTCGCCACAGCCCTCCGCAAGCAGCAAAAGTTCCCGGAAGCCGAGACGCTCCTCCTTGAGGCCCATGAAGCGCTGCAACAGATGCAGAAAGCTCCGCGGGAACTTCTGCGCGAATATCACCTCAGTTTGGTCCGTCTCTACGAAAACTGGGACAAACCTGACAAGGCATCCGAATGGCGGCAAAAGTTCGCCGCTTTCGACACGCCGGACACGGTGCCGGACGGCGAACTTAAGGCGGCATCATCCAAACAATAACATCAACGAGAAGTCATCATGAAAGCCAGCCTCACCCCAGCCCTCCTGACCGTCCTGCTCGCTGCTCTCCTGCCAGTGTCTTCCCGCGCTGAGAGCGTGATCGCGCAATGGGATAAGATTTTCCACGGGCCGGGTAATGGCTGGGAGGCCCCAGCGGCCGTGGCGGTGGACGGCGCGGGCAACGTGATCGTCACCGGCGGATCCCAAGGAAACATCGACCCCAACCGGCTTTGGAGCATTTACATACTGAAGTATGCGCCGGCGAACGGGGCGCTCCTCTGGCAGAAACGCTACAACCCCTCGGACCCGCGCGGCTCCTCCGGTTCCGCTGATTTGGCGGTGGACGGCGCGGGCAATGTGATCATCACCGGATCGTACCACAACGAGAGCAGTAACAGCGGCGACCTTTTCACGGTGAAGTATGCCGCTGCGAACGGGGCGCTGCTCTGGGAGAAGCGCTTCCAGGGAACAGGCGACGACGTAGCCACCTCGCTGGCGACGGACGGTGAGGGAAATGCTATCGTAACCGGCTACATCTACAACACTAGCGGTGTTGCAGATTTCGACATCTACACGGCCAAGTATGCGGCTGCGAACGGGGCGTTGCTCTGGGAAAAGCGATATGACGGGCCGCCGGGTACAAGTCCCAGTCGCGATCAGGCCTTTGACATGGCGGTGGACAGCGCGGGCAACGCCATCGTTACGGGCTTTTCCCGGACCACCGGGGCCAGCGGCGCTGGCCGCTGCTATTACACGGCAAAGTATGCGGCGGCGGACGGAGCGATCCTCTGGGAAAAGCGCTACCTCGGATCGGGCAATCTTAGTGCTGCCTATCATGTGGTGGTGGACAGTCAGGACAATGCGGTCGTCACGGGGTATTCCCGGAACAGCGATGGCAGCAGAGACCAATATACGGCGAAGTATGGAGCGGCGGACGGAGCCCTGCTCTGGGAGCAGAGTCTCCCTGGTCCAAGCGGCACCCAATTGGAGTATTCCTTACTGGCGCTGGATGACGGTGGCAATGTGATCGTAGGCGGTGCCTTCCATAACAGTATCGGCGGTGGTAGCAATGGTCCTCACGCAGCGAAGTATTCAGCAGCGAACGGGGTGTTACTCTGGGAGAAACGCTACAACGAACCCGGCGTTCAGTTTTCCTCCATTGCGGTGGAGGACGCGGGCAATGTCATCTTCACGGGTCGGTCCGCAGGCAGCAGCAGCAACGGCGACATATACACGGCAATATTTGCCGCGGCGGACGGGGCGCTGCTCTGGGAGAAGCGCTACAATGGAACAGGCAATCTTGAAGACTACGGCCAAGCTATAACAGTAGACAACGCTGGCGGCATCATAGTCGTTGGGGGGATTAATGTGCCGGGGGACATCAGCAACGGCGACATTTACACGGTGAAGTATGTCCCCGTGGACGGGGACAATGACGGCCTGCTGGACTCATGGGAGGTCGCGCACTTCGGCAGCTCACAAGGGCAGAGCGCCCTCGACGACACCGACGGCGATGGGGCTGTGGAATTGCTCGAACTGGCCTTCGGCACCAACCCGCGGAAACCGGGTGCGAGTGCTGCGCCCGCAGTCGTTGCCGAGGGCGGCTATCTCACCACCACCATCGCCAAACAACCCGGCGTCACCTATCTCGTGCAAAGCGGCGGAGACCCGGGAGCCGGTTTTTCAGCCGCAAGCACCACATTACTCACCAACACCGCCGGGACGCTCAAAGTCCGCGATAACTTCCTCATGGGGAGCCAGCCCGCGCGCTTCCTGCGCGTGCAGGTCACCGCGGCTCCCTGAGCCTCATCGGCGGAGCCGCGCTCAACCGTGGCGTGGGCTTCCAGCCCACCACGTGCCGGAATAGCCAACCGGTGGGCTGGAAGCCCACACCACGACCTGCACCGGTTCTGCAATCATCGCCACACGCAGGTTCTTTTAGCACATCAATCCGGCCCACTCAGGATCCGCAGTTCCAGAATCATCCCATTCACCCAACCAAACAACCAAACACCACAATGACAATGAAATCACATCCACGATCTACACTGATTTACGCCATCGTCCCGATACTCCTGTTCTCTGCCCCGGCCTCCCGGGGAGGGGAGCAATGGGGGTAGGGGAAAGTCATAATAAATGCTGCCGCTGCGCAGGAAATTGCCCGCGGCGAGGGCGTCAAAGTCGGCATTCTGGACACCGGCATTCAGAAGAACCACCCCGACCTTCAAGCCAACATCATTGGCGGGATCAACCTTGTGAAAAAGGCGGGAAACACCACGAAGTGGGACGATGACCACGGCCATGGAACGCACATCGCGGGGATTATCGCTGCGGTGGATAACGAGATCGGCACTCACGGCGTCGCTCCCTCCGCGAAATTGTTCGTGGTGAAGGTTTTGGCCAGGGATTTTGTCACCAGGCCGAGCCAGATTGATCCGAACGTGGTGGCCGATGGGATCTACGCGTGTATGGCCAATGGGGTGCATGTGATCAACATGAGCTTCGGAATCGCCGTGGATGCTCCTGTTCTTCACAACGCGGTCGTTGCGGCCTCCAATGCCGGAATCATTCTCGTGGCCGCCGTCGGCGACAACAGTTCCCCCAACGTCCTCTACCCGGCGAAGTATCCCGAAGTGATCGCGGTCACCGCCCTTGGCATGAACGGCTACGAGAATTATTTCTTGGTCGGCTTTAACAACTGGGGGCCTGAGGTTGATTTCACCGCCCCCGGGGCTGGGGCTTACTCGACGTGGATCGGGAGCACCTACACAACTACTTCCGGCACGGGCCAGGCTGCGGCTCTCGTATCCGGTGTGGCCGCGCTGATGCGGTCCGCGGGGAAGACTGACCTTGTCGGAAGAGACGTCCCTCCAGTTGCGCTGTCTCCCGAACAGCAGGGGCACGGACTGATTGATGCCCTGCTTACGGTTGCGGCTGAATAGATCCCGAAGCGGAGCCTGGAAGCTGGTGGGGCGATGCTCCTGCAGAGCCCTGACATCCATGGGCGAAGAGGGCGAGTGACTGGCGCAGACTTCCGGTGTTCGCCCTCCGCCAATACCAGCACAAGCACGGCCAGCCTGACGGCATGGCCGCGCCACCATCCAATCCGAATCGCGCCGGCAACCCCTTGCCGGCGCGCCACGTTTCGTAAATATCCGAAAGTATCAATGCCCGACATGGACGACCTCACTCAACTCCTGAACCATGCCAGCGACGGCGGCAGGATTTCCGCCGATCAATTGCTGCCGCTCGTTTATCAGAAGCTGCGGCAGGTGGCGGCGGAGAAGATGGCTAACGAGGCCGCTGGCCATACCCTGCAAGCCACGGCGCTGGTGCATGAGGCGTGGCTGCGGGTGGGCGGGGAAGCGCAGGGGTGGCAGAACCGCTGGCATTTTTTCAG
>JANNVM010001151.1:0-4982 GCA_031414455.1 Verrucomicrobiota bacterium | reverse complement strand
CCCGGCAGCGGCCACCGGCGGCGGCGCGCCCGGCGGCCCCTGCTGAGGGAAAGTTGCGGCACCGCCGGTCGGCGGTGCTTCGATGGCCGTGCAGGACCGGGGGTTTCCGGACCGGCGTCCTGACGCCAGCGATTTTGCGGACACCCTGTTGCCCGGCGACAACGACGCGCTGGCGGTCGTGGTGGAAAACTCCACCGACCTCGCCGCGCTGGCCGCGGCCCTGACAAAGGCGGAAAGCGGTGGGAACATCCTCGTCGCGAACTCGCAGTTCAACAGCGGGGGCGGCACTGTCAAAATCAACGCCGGCGGTATCGCGGCCCGAACCGTCAGGCTGCGTGATGTCCAGGTTTCGGCCGGCGTGATCCGCGCCAACGCGTTCAATGCCGGAGGTCGCGACGGCCTTGTCATCGACGGAGGGAACTATCGGGCCGCGGAATCCATCCACCTGCTCTCCGGTGGTGACAGCATGCTCCGGTTCCGGGGCCGGGTGAATCTCGACACGCCCTTCGCGGAACTGGAGGCCGCAGTCATTCAGGTGGACGCCGGCGGCAACGTTCGCATCAGCGGAAGCGCCGAGGCCATCACCGGCGACGCCCGCTTCAACCGCACCGGCTACGGCTCAATCCAAACCGGCGGCACCCTCACCGTGCGGCCTGCGCGGTGAGCGAACCATTTCATGCCTCCACCCAACCCTAACTACGCCGGAATTCGAAGGGCTGTTATGGGTCCAATCGCTGCCGGCCGGCGTATTCAAGAGCCTCATTCCTCAAGGATGCCGGCAGTCAGGTTTTGCACGAACAGTCGTGCCATGACATTTGCGTGGCAGTTCACGATTTCGGTTTCCTGGTCGCCGAAGGCCTCAGTTCTATTGAGCCGCACGGCGGTGACCACGCCACGAATCGTTCCGCCGGGAGCGAATGGCACGGCAATCATGCTGAGGGTATCTTTTCCAAGCGCCACATCAATTGCCGGGCTGTGGCGCCGGTCGGCCGCGAGGGTGCCGGCGCAGACCGCTTCTCCGGTGGCAAGCACGAGACTGACAATTCCGGAGCGCAGCGGCTGGCGTTTGCCGGCAATTTCCGGCTCCATGGGGTTGAACACCGCCTCTAGGGCAGTCTCACCGGGACAGAGCAGCCACAGTGTGCCGCCGTCAGCGCGCACCTGGGCCAGGATGCCGGCGAAAGCGGCCAACAGGGTGGCATCAATAAGTCCCCTTGCTTCTGCCGGCCGCAGCAATTCCAGGGAGCGCCGCAGACAGGTCTGTAACTGTGCTCCCATTCCCGTCATCGCCGGAGTTTTCACGATCACCAAATCCCCGGCCATGCGACGATTGAGAAGACAGGCAAAGTAGGCAAGAGCCTGCGCATCACGGCACATCTTCGCGACTGCTGTCCGCCGCTCGTCAACGCTGACTTCACCGGAGGCAACGCGCCGCAGCAACTCCTCTTCACCGCCCGCTTCCCCGGCTGTTGCTTCACCCAGCAGGACCGCGGGATGCCGGTGCAAGGCCTGCTGCAACAATTCCGGTGTCAGTTCGCATCCCCTTTCCCGCGCATACTCCCGCGCCGCATCCCGGAAAATGGCCATGGCCTCTTTGATTCGCCGCGACGTCTGCGACTCATGCTGGCCCCAGCATTGAGAAATCACTCGCTGCTCAACCCGGAACAGTCCCTTCAACCTCATGAACACCAGCCCTTCCGGACAGCTTTTTTCCGCCTCCCCCGCACCGCTCAGCAACGCGTTATAGGCAAGGTCGGCGTCCCCGGCCTCCGGTTCTGTTTCCGCGAACGCCGCATTCTCCATTCCCGGCGTATCAAGGCTGACATTCGTTCGGATATAGCCCGCTGATTTCCAGTAGGATCTCAGGTCATTCGCGCCGGCCGTTCGCAGGAACGCCTCAAGGTTGTCGTCGCCGCGCCATCGCTCAAGAAGTGACGGACTTTTTACGAAACAGTCCGCAATGATCTGCGAGGCGATCTCCACCGCCTGTTCCTGGGACCGTCCATCGCTCCGGTCACACATCCCCACAAGGAAACGCTCCAACGGCTTGCGAACCCGTCTTTCCAGATCCGCCGCTGCCGCCAATCCTGCAAGGATGCGGGTCCGCAAATCAGCATCGTTCATCGGTATCACCCCGGAATCCATGGTCTCCCATGAACGAAACCACCGCTCTCCTGTCAACCGTTCCCTCAGCCTGCGCGTCATTTCTCCTTCATTTCCACGACACCGCCGGGCAGAGCGTCTCCTTTGGAGAGGCAATCGAGGAAGAAGCGCGAGGGGCCGTCGCCGTAGCGGCCGCGGGTGGCGATCGTGGACTCGAAGAGTTTGCGGGCGGCAGGGTGGTCGCCGGCTTCGAGGGCTGCCAGGGCATGGTGATAGGCGGCGACCCATTCGGGTTCCTCCTCCTGAAGGGCGGGACCGAGGAGCTCGTGAACTTCGCTGATTTCGCTGCGGCCTTTGACTCGGAATTTGCCGACGCGGCGCGTGCGGAATTCAGCCCCGAGACTGGCCGCGACGGTGCTGCTGACAAGGATGTGGGTGTCGAGGACTTTGTTCAGGCCCTCCAGGCGCGACGCTAGATTCACCGCATCGCCGATGAGTGTGTAGTCCACATGAAGGTCCGTACCGATGTTGCCGGCGACGACCTCGCCGAAGTGGACGCCGATGCGGGTTTTGAGTTCATCACCGTCCACCATGAGTTGATCGCTCTGCGAGAGTTTCCATGCGGCGCGCGCGGCTTTAAGCGGGGCTTGCGTGTCCGAAATGGGCGCGCCCCATGCGGCGAAGATAGCATCACCGATGAACTTGATGATGATCCCATCGTGGTCAAAAATGTGGCCGGTGGTGCGGCGAAAATAATCGTTAAGCGTTTCCACGATGCGCTGAGGATCGCGGACACGCTGACACATTTCGGTGAAGGACTCGATATCCGTGAACATCATGGCGGCCATGACTTTTTCGCCACCGACTTTCATGCGGAAGCCTTCGGTGGTGAGCCGGTCCAGCATTTGCGGCGAGAGGTACCTGGCGAAGGCGGCGCGGAGATGGCGCTGCTCAGCAGTCAGCTTCCTGCGGAAGAACTGCTCCACATAAAAGTGTGAGGCCATGCCCCAGACAAAAGCCACGGGAATTTGCAGGAAAGCGACGACACACCAGGGGAACCAGATGTTTCCGTAGTGGACTGTTAGTGCGCCGGAAAGCGTGACGATGACTGCGCAGGCCAGCGCTGCGACAAGTCCGCGCAACGGCCGCACGCGGGCGTGGCCGACGCCTGCGAGCAGGCCGGCGATGACGACGAGGGCGACGTCGAACGTGTGGCTGGAACGGCGGAGCCAGTTGCCCCGCAGAAGGTTGGACAGGATGTTGGCCTGGATTTCCACACCGCTCATGAGCGGGAGCGTGCCGCGGCGGTCGAACCGGTGATAGGGAGTGGCGAACAAATCCTCGCCCGCGGCGGCACCGACAATGCCAGGCAGACCGCCCACGATCACGATCTTGTCGCGAAAGTAGCCCGGCTCCGCACTTTCGACATTGCGCGCCGTGCAGGTGCGGATGGCCGGGACGGATTCCTTATCCTCCGGGTGCCGCGGCGGGCCGGCATAGTTGATCCAGCGCGGATCCAGCCGCCGGGCGTCTTCCAGTTTCGCGCCAAGGGCGAGCGCCATTTTCCACCCGATGGACGGCTCGTCGCTGGTGCCCGCGTGCATTTCACGGACCGTGTAGGATTCGTCAGGCAGGATGGGCACCACACCGAAATCATCCGCCGCGGCAAGCAGTTGCTTCCCGGGCATGATAAGCTGCTCGCCCACGACGCCCGCCTGGTCTATTGATTTGCGTCCGCTGGCAAGCAGCACGGTGCGCTGTGCGCGGTCGGGCAGCGGTTGGCCCTTGTCATCCACGCCGCGAAACCGCCGCAGCGCCGCGGCGAAGGCTTCGTCCACTTTGGGATCTTCCAGTTTCCGGTCGAAGATGACGTCGTAAAGCACGGCCCGCGCCCCGGCTTTACCCAACTGATCGAGCAGCGCCGCCTGACCTTTGCGGTCCAGAAAATCGCCCTCAAATTCATCCAAATAGACAATGCGCAGATTGTCCGTGCCGCCGGCGCTGTGAAAGAGAAATGGCAGATCGTAGCTCAGCGTGACGAGCGATCCTCCGGCCCGCATGAGTGCCAGCCACCCCGCCGCGATCGTCAGCAGCGCGCCCACTGTAATCGTGAGCAGCCGGATGCGCCGCTCCAGGCGCAGCGGCTTATCCGGCAGTGGTGGTGGATCAGGCGTGGCCATGATACGACATTCAGAAACTGAGGCGGCAGCGCAGGACGAAGGTTTCGTCGCGCTCGAGATACGGATAGGGATTCAGCGGGCTGAGCCGGTAATCGGAGCCGCCGAGGTTGAGCACGCCGGCGCTGACTTCGCAGAGATTGCGGTTCCAACGATAGCCCGCAAAGGCGTTGAACTGCCAGAAACTGTCTCCTTCGCGAACCGGCGAATGGGCGTTGGGATCATCGTCGAGTTCCTGCCGGAAGTAGTTGGCCTCCACGCGGGCAAAGAAGCCGCGGGGGGAGTTCCAGTTTGCCCAGAGCGAGATTTCCTGGAGCGTCGCGGCATCCTCCACGTCAGCGGCGGGCAGCACCGAAACAGGAATGTCGGTGAACGTGGTCCGAAGTTCCGACCGGGTGTAACGATAGCCGGCACCGGCGGAAAACTGATCGCCGATTAACTGATTCAGCGTGAATGCCAGGCTTTCCTCGCGGTAGTCGAGATGTTGTCCGGTGCTGTCAGGGAAAAATGCCGGGCTGATGGGGAAAACGCCGGAATCATAGCCGGTGAATGCTCCGACGGTGCGGTCCACGTCCTGTTCAACGATATTGCCGGTGACGCCCCACCAGGTGTGCGTCGCGGGCAGGCGGCCTTCCAAACTGAGGCCCATCGTTTCGTAGCGCGGCGCTTCCACCGAGCCGGCGATGGATTCTGAAATGATGG
>JANNVM010001150.1:0-5083 GCA_031414455.1 Verrucomicrobiota bacterium | reverse complement strand
TGGGCGGATACTGAGCCGGCGGCGAACAGGGTCGCGGCGAGAGTAACGAAAAGTGTGCGGATATTCATGAGTGGAGTTTGGGAAGGTGAGGGGCCTTGGACCGGCCCGGCAAACGAGGCGTTCAAAGAAGGGGTGAAACTAATTTCCGCAAGTTGTAAATGGACCTTGCCGCGGGCCCCCTCCAAAACCCGTTCCGGGTGTCTTTATCTTTTAAGTCATCGCGGCCCCCCAGTCCTGATGACAGGGTCGTTAAGTCCGGTTTGGCTGGATTGTTATAAGTTAGGACAGTCGCGGTGACGACTTCCCCCGCAGTCTAACGGGCGGCGTGCATCCCGCGCAGGTGTCCAAGGCCCACGCCTTCCAGCGTCTCAATGACCGCCGCCGCGCCGGAGAAATCGGAGCCGCGCGTCACGGGGGAGGGAACAATCACACACGGTGCCTCCGCGGCACGGGCCGCGCGCAGTCCGTTGGCGGAATCCTCCAGCACCAGCGTCCGGCAAGGCGGGAGGCCGAGCGCTTCGGCGGCAGCGAGAAACAAATCCGGCGCCGGCTTCGCGTGTTTCACATCATCCCGCGTGCGGATCACCGTGAACGCATCGCGAATGCCCGTGCGCTCCCGCCAGCCGCCAACGTGAGTGCTTTGACTGCTGCTGGCCACCGCGCAGGGAATGCCGGCGCGGTCCGCGGCGAGGAGCAGTTCCCGCACGCCCGGCAGCGTATCCAGCCCGTGCTGCAGCTCGCGAATGCGTTCGTCTTTCCGCGGCAGCACCTCGCTCCAATTCACCGGCCCGCCGGTCAATTCCTCCAGCGCCGCCATCGGATCATAATGCCCGAACGTGCTCCCCACACACTGCACATACGTCGCCAGCGGCAGGTCGTGCCCGTGATGCAGATACAGTTCGCGCCAGGCTTCATAGATGGCGGATTCCGTGTCCACGATGAGTCCGTCGAAATCAAATATCAGCGCCTGCATCCTCCCTGCGCTGGCAGACCAGGCTGAGAGGCGCAAGGGATATTCCGGGAGCGCCGCCGGACGGGAGACGGCGCTTCCGCAGAGAGGATTGGGCACGGCGGATTTTTGCACGGCTCAGGCCCACTGGGAGTGGCGGGTTATAGCCGCCATTTGCAATCACCGCCGAAGGCGCATTCTCAAAACGATTGGACGAGTGGCCTGCGGCATGCCAAAAATGGCGGCCTAAGCCCGCCACTCCCAGTGGGCCCGTGCAAAAATCCGCCGTGGGATTGGGGCATCACGAAATCAGGGACTCGACAACTGCCCTCGCGTATTCATAATAGCGTGGTGAGTTCTCCCGTCGCCGTTCTCCGGCACCTCCTTTTCCTGGCAGTATTTCCTGTGTTCCCTCTCTACGGGCAGCCGAAGCCCGCGGCTCCTCCCGCCGGAGCCCCGAATTTCATCGAGCAGGTTCTAACAATGGAAAATGCCTTCGCCATGGAGATGTCCGCCGGCGCGGTGAAGGACTTTGACACCGCCGGGGCCCGCCTGCGGGAGGGTTACTTGAAGGCTCTCGCCGCTGCGCGCGGTGCTGCGGCAAAGTTGCCGGATATCGTCACCGCCATCGAGACCGAGGAAGCCGCGACTGCCGCCGGAAAGCTGCCGCCTCCCGCGGATGAACCGGCCACACCACCGGCTCTGAAAAAACTCCGCGCCACTTTTCGCCAGGCATGGATCACCAGGGAGAAGGCCCGTGATCAAAAAGCTGCGCCAATCTATTCAAGATGGGTGAAGCAACTCGAGACGATCGAGCGAAACGCCACCAAAGCGGGCCAGACGTCTTTTGCCGCCATGATCCGCGCACGGCGTGAGCAAATCGCACAGGAAAAGCCACTGACGCCCGCATCCGGATTTTTTCCGGGCAGCAAACCTTCGCCCCCGCCTCTCGTTCTCGCGGGAAAGTCCGGGCGCTGGAGTACCAGCCGGGAATTTGTCCAGTGGGCCATAGATCACCGCGTCGTCAGCATCTTCATGGAAGGGGAGCACAAAGCCACCCTCCTGTGGTCTCCCGGCTCGGAATTGCCTGACGGAGAATTGACGATCCTGAAGGCAACTTTTCCTGTCACTGACAACACCATCACTGCCCGGGACCTGGCGGACATGCGGGACTTTTCGCGTTTGGAATCGATCACCCTCAATGGCCCCGGCCCGTTTACCTCCGCCATGGTGGACGCGCTCGCCACTCTCCCCGGGCTCACGGATCTGGAACTACAGGAGGTGGATCCCGCGCCGTTGACGCTGGCCATGCTGAGAAAACTCAAACTCAAACGCCTCCGCCTCAGTTCAGTCACCGGCCTGAACGGTGAACTCCTCGCACAGCTGCCCGCCGGCCTCACCAGCCTGTTCCTTGGCGCACGCGAGTGGAGCGGCGGACTCAAAGGCCTGTCCGCACTGAAAGCCCTGGAGACTCTCGACCTGTCCTTCATCTCCGGCCTTGGCGCCGCTGATCTGGAGCCTGTGGCCGCACTCCCCGTTAACAAGCTGCGTCTGTATAATGTGAAAAACCTGTCCGCCTCCCCGGGCACGATGCCTGCGTTGCCGAAAGTGACATTCCTGTATGTTTCCAGTAACGCCGTGGTGGCGGATGTGGCTCCCCTCGTCAGGGCGCTCCCTTCCCTCACAGAAGTCTGGTGCAGCGGAGAGGATGCCGCCGTCGCTGCCGCCTTCGCAGCGTGCCCCAAACTGGAAGAGCTTGTGTTAAGCAGTATCAATAAGAACTGCGACAAACTGAATGCGCTCGCAGCCTGCAGCCGCCTCAAGACGCTGAGGATTTCCAATGCTGCCGGCGGTAACGCTCTCGCTTCGGTCGCCGCCATCAAAAGCCTGGAACGGCTCGAATTTACGTCCTGTGCCGACCTGGGGGATGAAGTGGCCGCCGCCATCAGTTCCATGGAATCTCTCAACAGACTGATCGTGCAGATCTGCGGTATTTCAGACAGCTTTCTCGAACCCCTCAAGAAAATGAAAACACTGCGCACTCTCGGAATTGTGAGTTGCCCCAGTGTCACTCCCGCGGCGCAGAAATCCCTGCGCAAAGCGTTGCAAGGCTGCCAGTTCATAGACTAGCCCCGCCAGCACAGCGGCCGGATTTACTAGCGAAACATGAAGTACGCCCGCAGCGCGACTGTGTCTGACCAGTCGCTAGAGCAGCTCCCATGCACACTTGTGATCACGCCCCCGCCGCGGCGGGCATCTGCCCCAGCAGTTTCTTCGCGCAAGCGAGGGCGAACTGGGGATCATTGATCGTGCAGTCCATTTCAACGACGGGCACGCCGGGTTTCAGATGATGACGGATCGCATCGAAGAGTGCCTTGTCAGCGGCGGGGCTGTGAAAGGGCTGGCCTTCTGTGCTGATGATGCTGACACCCTGCAGGGGCAGCAGCACAGTGACGGGCGCGGTGTAGCTGTTCACTTTCTCCGCGATGATGCGGCCGAGTTCCGCGCATTCCTCCGGCGTGGTGCGCATGAGGGTGACCTGCGGGTTGTGATGATAGAAGGTGCGGCCTGCAAACTTGTCAGGGACGGTCTGCGGTTCGCCGAAATTCACCATGTCGAGACAGCCCGGCGCGATGATGGCGGGCACGCCGGCCTTCGCTGCCGCGCCGAGTCGCGCCGGTCCGGCGCCGAGGATGCCGCCAACGTGTTCGTCGGCCCATTCCGTCGTCGTGATGTCGAGCACGCCGGCGACCATGCCGCTCTCAATGAGGCTTTCCATGATGCGTCCGCCGGTGCCGGTGGCGTGAAAGACGAGGACTTCGTAGCCGGCTTCCTCCACAATGCGCCTGGCTTCATTGACGCAGGTCGTCGTGTTGCCAAACATGCTGGCGACGACGAGCGGCTTGACGTCCTTTGGCTCCTCTTCAGTCGCCGCCATTTCCACCATGCCGCAGACGGCGCCTGCTGCGTTGGTGAAAATTTTGCGCGAGATGCGGTTCAGTCCGGCCACATCCACAATGGCGGGCACCATGACGATGTCCTTTGTGCCCAGATAGGGGGCGGTGTTGCCGCTCGCCAGCGTGCTGACCATCACCTTCGGAAATCCAATGGGCAGCGCGCGCATGGCAGCCGTGCCAATGGCCGTGCCGCCGCCGCCACCGAGCGAGATGATGCCCTGAATCCGCCCGCTGGCCGCCAGGGTGGCGATGAAATTCGGCAGCGCCTCCGCCATCGCCGCCACGCGCTGCCCGCGGTCCTGCGGCAGTGCCGCGATGTTCGCGCAGATGTCCGTGCGCGCGATATCCGGCGTCACCTGCGGCGGCTCGAGGCATCCCGCGTCAATGAGCAGCGGCGTGTGCCCGCGTGCGCGAATGAGATCTGCGACGAAGGCGTGCTCGTGGCCTTTGCTGTCGAGCGTTCCGAGGACGGCGATGGTGGGCATTGTGGGATGATGAGTTGGTGGTGGCGATTGATCCTTCAATCAATCTGTGCGCCTGTCCATAGATTCATGCTTCGGCCGGACGGCCGCTCACTGCCGGCGGGAAAGTGCGGGGCCGTCTTTTGTAGCCAAAGCCGGCATTTTCTGCCAGGATCACCGAAATCCAACCACTCCCGCACACCATGTCAGACATCGAATCCATTCTCATCGCCTGCGCCATCGGCATCATTGCCGGCTGGCTCGCCAGTATGGTCATGAAAGGCGGCGGCTCCGGTCTGCTGCGCGATCTCATTATCGGTCTCCTCGGCGGCATCATCGGTTCGTGGCTGATTCCGAAAACCGGACTCGTCCTCGGCAGCGGTTACCCTGGCGCGATCGTCACCGCCTTCATCGGTGCCGTAATATTGCTCGTGGTTGTCCGGCTCGTTGCCAAGTGAGGCGGCATCCGTTCACTTCGCCTCTTCCACGATCAGCACATAGCTGTGCCACTCGCCGCCCTTGTCGTGGGCGTCAGTGACGCAGAGAAAGACCGGGCCATCGGCTGCCGGTGTTAATGTCAGGACGGGATCGCGGGTCTCGCCGTCATCGGAGGCCGCGAGGAACTGGCCGCGGGCATCATAACAGTTGAGCGCCGCATCCATGAGCAGGGTGCTGCCGCCGGTGACGGTGACTTTCAGCTTTTGGCCGGCTTTGGC
>JANNVM010001149.1:0-1528 GCA_031414455.1 Verrucomicrobiota bacterium | reverse complement strand
TCATTCTCCGCACTTCCCGCTCAGGACGAGTAAGGCCGCTTCGGAGGCAGCTTGAACTTCACCCGCTGCTCCGCGCTCGTCGCCGATGTCCACGGCCACACACCATCCGCCGCGCGCTGGATCTTCTTGCGCCGGTCGCGGATTGATTTGATCAACGCATTGCGCGACACCCGTTCCTGTTTGCCCTTGCCCAGCTCCGTCTGCTGCGACGCATGCGCGTTGATGTACGCCTGCCGTTCATCCGTCACCCGCACGATGAAATCGGTGTCGATGCCGCCTGGCCGATCCGCATTCGCCTTGTCGATGATCGTCGCCGCCGCGCCTTCCAAAATCGGCCGGCTCACCACGATGTTCTGGCCCGTCAGATAATCCTTCACATGCTGCGGGTTCGTGTCCTCGTACGCCCCGCGCGCCTTCGACTGGATGTTCCGCAAGCTATGCACCAGCGTCGCCCGCTTCTCCGCCTCGGACGCCGTTGCGCCCTCCTTCGCATTTGTGCAATTCACCGCGCGCTCACTGCACTGCCGCGCCACCGTCACGTCATTGCTCAGCGACGCGAGGAACGCCGCCGTGATGCCAAACGGCACCAGCAACGTCCCGTAGGCCGGGTTCATCGCCGAAGAAATGATCAACGTCTTCAACGCGATCTCCCGTTCATCCGCCTTGCTCAACGCATAGGGCACACGCTTCGGTGCCACCGGCGGGGGCAGCACGTTTAGATTTGGTTGATTATCTCCCTCCGGTGATGGGAGCGCCAAAGCATTGGAACTGTTACTCATGCTTCCTACGTCGGAGGAGCCTCGGAGAACTTGAGCGTGAACTCCGGGGGATTGTCCGCTCAACACGCGAAAGGACGCTAAAAGAGGCAGGCTGATGGGATTCCCCTCGGACAAAATATTCCCGGTTCCCCGCTGTTTTCGGTGGAAGAGATGCGAGGTGGAGAATGCGGACATCCCGGAGGGATGCCAGAGGGTAGCCGGGTCGAGTGAAGCGATACCCCCGGTCAAGCACCGCAAGGATTTGCACCCCGGAGGGGTGCCAGAATCCGCGCCCTCCACGCAAAATCTGGCATCCCGCCGGGATGCAGGAGCAACGGCATATCCACCGGGGGTATCGCCGCGCAGAGCGCTCCTCAACCCCCGGCTACCGTCTGGCATCCCTGCGGGATGACCAAGTCCAGCCTGTTTCCGTTCTCCTATTCCACCGAAAACGCCGAAGAACTTATCAATACGTTTCTTCGAAAGGTTACTTTAACGAAAAGCGCCATCACTTTGACTCATTTCACCCCCACTTTTGGCTAAAGTGCAGTCCCAAAACCTCAAAGTAAGAAGGCTGGGCCACTCAGCGACGCCGCGCAAACCGGAAGCGTCATCGAAACGTCCCAGTGTGAGAGACCAAACCCTCGTCAACGGCAGAAGCACTCGACGGGTCCCAATTCCGATTCGAAATGCGAAAATGCCCCCGAAGAAGGAGACGCCAGCAGACGACAATCCAAGAAACTGATAGCAGAGACTATCCAAGATGCCAG
>JANNVM010001148.1:0-7865 GCA_031414455.1 Verrucomicrobiota bacterium | reverse complement strand
CTTGCGGGCCAGTGGCAGTTGGGACCGGATCAACGTTCGATTTCATGGCCTGGATGGCTTCGGCGATGAGGGCGAGGGCAGCGGGGTCGGGGCTCTTCACGACGATGATGTCCATTTCATTGTAGGCCCGGATGTCGGCTTTGAGGCCCTCGTCGCGGGCTAGCTTCTCGAGGGTTATCATAAGGCGCTCGAACTTCTCGGCGCGCTGGTTTCGGCCGACATCGGAACCGGGGTCGGTAACAGCGAGCAGCGGCGCGATGCCGAAGACGCGGGCGGGAACGACAGCACTTCCGCCTGGAAGAGGCGAGCTCGCGATGGCAATCGGGACGGGGACATTGAAGCCGCCGCCACCACCGGGCCCGGCGGTCGCATTAGTGGGGTCTTTCACCTCTGAGGGCACGCGTGAAGGGACGAAGGCCCCAATAACGGCTCCAGCGACAGTGGCGCCTTCGGGGTCAATTGGCGCGGGAATGGAAGGCGCGCCCGCGCTGCCAACGCCTCCGACGGTTTCGGAGGGATCGTCCTGGGCCAGGGGGGCTTTTATAAGCCACGCGACGATGCGTCCATCGTCGCCCTGCACCGGCTCCATGCGCAGGCCGAGCACTGTGGTGGCGACGGAGAGGACTTCTGTGGGACTGACATTGTGCAGCAACAGAGCCGGCACACAGCGCGATTCGAGGCCGGGCGAAATGACGATGTTCAGAGGATCCAGGGCGGGATCCAGTCCAGCGTTTTTGGCCCGGAGACGCAGCATCTGGACGACATCCTTGAGTTCCTCTCCTTCGAACTGCACTTCGTTGAGGCGCACTGTACCCGGGGAAGTGGCTGTAGCGGCGGTCGGAACCGCTTCCGTTGTCCCCGCGGCTTCGCCGGGGGCGGTCGCGGGATTTTGCGCTAAGAGAGTGAGCGGCGTAAGGGCCGCGAAAGTGAGGAGGAGTGATTTCTTCATGGCGTTGGGGTGATGGATGAATGGAGCGATGCTCCAGCAGGAACACGACGCCGGCGCGCATAACCCACGGATTATTTTCTACTCCTGCCGCAGAATCATCACCACGGCGTGCCAGCGTCCGTGCTCGACATGGCCGGGGGGTGCCTTTGAAACCGTGAGCGAAACGACACGCGGCTCGCCGGGAGTGAGCGCGGGAAATTTTTCGCCGTCAGCGGGGAAGGAGAGTTTCGTTGGCAACAGGCCTGGCAGCTTGGTCCCGTTGTCGGCGGCGTTGTTGTATTCCTCCAGTGACGCCAGTTCAGGCTTGTCGAGTGTGACGGTGAATTTGCCGTCGAATGGCGCGGTGCTGTCGGGCAGGCGGAGTTCAAGCTGGTTGCCGAGTGTGTGGAACGTGTAGCCGCCAGGGAAGAGGATGCCGGCGCCACTGCGTTTCACATTGAAGCCGCCGGTGGAGGGTGTCTCGAAGGTCAGCTTTGCTGCGGCGCGCGTGCCGCTTTTACCGGCGACTCCCTGCCATGCGAGAAGGCGTGCGGTGTCTTGCTGGAGGAGAACTTCGAGCCCGGTCCATTGTTTGTCAGGCGCAGCGAAGGAAAGTCGCGCGCCATCCGCCGAAGGCAGGGAAATGAGGGCGGCGTGGACTTCGCTGAGGCCGGTGGATGCGGCGGCTGACTTGGGTGAAGGCCCGGCGCTTTTGAGGAAATAGACGTTCATCATGCGCGGTGTGCCGTCGTCCGGCTGGAGCATCGCACCGACCATGCGTGCGGAACCGGGCGGGAAGTCAGCCTGAAGTGTCAGCGACTCCGGAGAATACTCCGGGCCGGTCATGGAGGCACCTTCTGCCTGAGGCGAGAGAGGCAATCGTTTGGCAGTGCCATCAAGTGATTCCCAGTGGATGGAAGTGGCGGAGGAAGGATGCTTTTTGCCGGGCTCCGCGATTCTCAATCCGTGTCCGCCATTTCTAAACGAGAAGCTCGTTGGATCCGGATCGTAACTGGTGGCGTACGCATCTTCAAAGATGGACTCCGCCTTCGCTCCTTCGATGGGGGAACCGATGGCAATGCCGGGAGACTTGTCCGCTTCATCGAAGGGATCACCGTTCGGGGGAATGGTGTTAGTATCCGGCGCCAGGTTACTGCGCCGATGGGAGAGGCATGCCGCGTGATTTGTCAGGAGAGTTTCACCGCTCACCGCGCGGTTCAGTAAATTTTCCAGCAGCGCCACATCGCTTCCGGCAGGACGCCGCGCCATCCCAAGGCCCTCCTGCATCGGCACGCGAAATGCCAGCAGGTGGAGCCTGCTCTCCGCGGGATATGCGGGTGCCGCGACTGCTGGACTTCCGTCCCAGACTTTCACAAATGTCATCAGCGTGCGCTGCGGCATAGCGTTGTCCGAATTCAGTTCCAACGGCCGCGTCATTCCCGCCAGCCTCCACTGAGCGTTGGCGACCGTTAGAGTTCCTGAGATCATCTCCGTGAAGAAGATGGGCTGCACGACGGGCATGGGTGTCTTGACGGTGAGGACGGGAAACGGTTTGCGTCCGGCGTAGCGGGTCCGATCCCAGTAATAGGAAAGGGTTGCTGGTTCTGTGTCTGTAGCCGGAAGGACTTTGGCTCTGGCTCCGGTGCCCACACTTCGAAAAGTGAAACTGCCGGGAACCATCTGCCGCCATTCGACGTTGATATCTCCGTGGCGTAGGGCGTTTCGGAGATGGCGTCTATGGACGAACTGCCGGTGCTGCACCGGATGATGATGTCGCTGACCGGTGCAGCCATGTCGGGAGCCAGTTCTTCCACCAGCATGTTCTCTTCTCCGGGCGCGGAGAGCATCGCGGCACGCACGGCCGGAATTTCCAGCGTGCTGATAGTGACGATGCGCACGGTGTAGTTTGCGGGCTTGTTGTCATCAGCGATGCCCGCACCCGCTGCGCAGTGCAGTGAAACGAGAGCGATATCAATAATAGACCGGTGCATAGTGTGTCAGGGCTGGAGTTGGAAGAACAGGAGGAGCCGGCGCGGCTCATTATCGTCATCGGGGAGAAGATCCGGCGGCACTCTCATCATGCCGGCGAGAATGATCTCCGCCGGACGCACCGAGACGGGCGACAATTTCCACTGGGTATTATGAAAGACCGGCTGCTGCACCACATCATTCGCATTCTCTAGCTGACCGTCGGGCCAGCGGTAGTGCCAGAGTTCCTGCTCGGGTGGGGCGAACATGTGGTCCAGGGAGCACTCGATGAGGTAATTTCCGTCTTCGTCAGGGGGCGAGACGTTCGCCGTGATCATGGTGCCCGCGTTGCGGATGGTATCCGAGTTCGGAACCACCCGCCCGTTGGCGGCGTCAAAATCGAATTCGGTTGGATAGGAGAAATTGGTGTGGCGCTGTAGCTTTATCGATGGTGCCGGCGGCGACTTGAGCGAATGCCGGGGGGATGCAAACGGATCGGCGTGAACGGGTGTCCCCGGCTGTTCTGGAATGAGGTGGTGTGGCTTCGCCGGTCCTGATAATATGACCAGCGCATGGCCCGTGGTGGCGAAGGTCTCCTCCGGCTTCACCTGCTTTTGGAGGGCTGCGGCCTGCGAAAGGAGTTCGCGGTAAAGAGACTCGTCGTTGCCCGGTTCGTAGTGCATCAACCGGCCGAGCACTGATTTCTCAGGCAGCATCATCAGTGTTGCGGTGAAGGTGACGGAAGGAGAAGACTCCGCCTCCGCAGGGACAGCGCGGTGATTCCTGTCATCCGCAGCGGTTTGACGGTCCTGATGACCAGTGTCGCCGCCAAACCAGTCACTCTTCCACGCGAACCAAAGCAACCCGGCCACCAACGCCGCAACCGCGCCGGCCACAGCACTGCGCCGCTGCCACCAGGGCTTCGACGCGCCGGCAGGGAGTGCGCCGGATTCCAATCGACCCCACGCGCCTGACATAATGCGCCGGGCGACAGCCGCCGGCGGAGCGGCAACGGATTCATCGCGGAGCAGCGCGGAGAGAATGGCGAGCGCCGGCACCACGCCGCGGCGCTGGAGGTGGGCGCGGAGTTTGCCCAGAGCGCGGTCAATGCGTTTGCGTGCGGCTTCCTCTGTAGTTCCCAAAGCACGACCCACCTCGCGCAGTGGGCGCTTTTCATAATAGCGGAGCACAATGGCTTCGCGGTCTGCGGTGCGCAGGCGGTCGAGCGCGGCATCAACGTGTGGCGCCAGTTCCGTCCAGGTGTCAGAGTGAGCATTCATGGAATCGGGTGCTGAGGTTTCCAGTGCCGCCATCTGCTCGCGGGCGCGCCGGCGGGATTGGCTGCGTACGGCCTTGGTGGCTGTGAAAACGGTATGCCGGTGCAGCCAGCCGGACGCCGGCATATCCGGCGGAAGGGTGTGTGCTTTCGCCCCGAAATCGGCCAAAACAGACTGCGCGACATCATCCGCAAGAGCGGCGTCGCCATTCACCATCCGCCGCGCCACGCTCCACACCAGTGGCAGATGGCGCTCCGCCAGCGCCCGGAAAGCCGCCTCCGATCCCTCGCGGACGTAGCAGCGGAGCAGCAGGGCGTCGTCGGACAGAGTGTCAGGAAGGGTGGCGGGGTCCATGAGAGTTCAGTGCGCAGTAGAACCCGCCCGCGGAAACATGCGGACAAATATTTTCAATGCCCCGGGGAAAGGCTTCCTCCGTCGCGGGAGGGGCTTCGTGGGTCCAGAAAATCATCATGGCATGATTTTTCCGTTGCATCGTACGGCGCGGGGGCTCATACCGAAGACGAACTTTCCTGCGGATGACTGGTGAATCCCGACCACCTCAGCCGCTTTTCGTTTCCCCTGGAAGAAATTCCGTCTTTTTGGCTTGTGAAACTTTTCACAAGCTCATAGATGCCCTCTCTCGCACTCGCTCAATCCGATGGCCAATACCTTTCCCCGCTGGACCAATACGCTGCCGCTCAAGCTGGTGGTTGCCCTTGTATTTATTGGGGGCGGCGTGAGCATGGCGGTTAATTACTACTTCACACAGAAGTACACGCGGGTGGGATATCAGCCGGATCAGCCGATTCCGTTTTCTCACGTCACTCATGCCGGCCAAGTGGGGCTGGATTGCCGTTACTGTCACAGTTTTGTCGAGCAGTCAGGCGTGGCGAATGTGCCGACGTCCAATACTTGCTACAATTGCCACCAGCATGTGAAGACGAACAGCCCGCACATTGCGAAGATTAAGGAATCGGTGGAGTCGGGCAAGCCGCTGGACTGGGTGAAGGTCCACAAAACACCGGACTACGCGTATTTTAACCACAGCATTCACGTAAACAGCGGGGTGAGTTGTGTGAGCTGCCACGGCAAGGTGAACGAGATGCCGGTGGTGTTCCACGATCAAAGCCAGAGTATGGCGTGGTGCCTCGATTGTCACCGGGCCCCGGAGAATTTCCTGCGGCCGATGGATAAGATTACAAACCTGAACTGGACGGCGGAGGACGCCGGCAAAGACCAGACGGAAATGGGCAAGAAGCTCAAGGAGGCATGGAACATCCATCCGCCTGACAACTGCGCAGCCTGCCACCGCTAAGCCCCTCTCAACCCCTTTCCCGGACCTGAATGAAACGCATTTGGCACCACCCTGAAGAACCGAAGACCGGTAAACGATACTGGCGCAGCCTGAACCAACTGGCGCAGACACCGTCGGCCATTGAGGCGAAAATCCGGGAATTCCCGGATGGTGTGGAACGGATGACGGATGAAGCGGACGCGGAGACGTCGCGGCGGTCGTTTTTGAAATTGATGGGCGCAAGTACAGCGCTGGCCGGCATGGCGGCCTGCCGCCGGCCGGAAATCCACATCCGCCCGTATGCCAAAGCGCCGGAGTGGGTCATTCCGGGCAAGGTTCTCTTCTACGCGACGGCGATGCCGCGCGCCGTTGGCGGCTCGCCGATGGTGGTTCACACTCATGAAGGGCGTCCGACGCATCTTCAGGGCAACAAGTTGCACCCGGACAGTAACGGAGGCCTCGATTCGCAGGCTCAAGCGTCGATTCTTAATCTCTACGACCCGAATCGCGCGCAGATTTTCACAAACCTCGGCAAGAAGGCCGGGCGTGAGGATTTTCTCAAGTTCCTTGATGCGAAAAAGACTGACCTGGCCGGCAAACAGGGAGCGGGTCTGGCGATCCTGACAGATGAATCGGTGACGCCGACGCGCTCGCGTCTGGTGGGCGAAGTGCTCAAGAAATTCCCCCAGGCGAAAGTGTATTCACATGAGACGTTTGGTCAGGCGAACGTGCGGGCGGCCTACGGTGCGGCGTTCGCTCCGGGGGCGATGCCGGCTTATGATTTCAGCAAGGCGGAGCGCGTGTTTGCGCTGGATTGCGATTTTCTTGGACTGGATCGGATCGGCAACAAGTCAGTCGGGCAGTTCATGGCGAAGCGGAAGGCTGAGGCACCGGATGACGGAGCGAAAATGAACCGTCTTTATGCCATCGAGGGCCGATACACCCTGACAGGCGGCATGGCGGACCACCGGCTGCGTGTTCACACGAGCCAGACGCTGAAAGTAGCGGTGAAACTGGCGCAATTGATCGGCGACAAGACCGGCGACAACGCCCTTATAAGAGCGGCGGGCGCGGTAGTGCTAAACGGAACTTACACGCCGCGTGCTGACTATGAGCAGTGGCTCAAACTGGCGGCGGAGGATTTGATAGAGAAGAAGGGTGCTGCGGTTGTTGTGACGGGCAGTGCGCACGGCTCGGAGCTGCATTTGCTCACGGTGGCCATCAATCAGGCGCTCGGTGCTTTCGGCAAGGTGATCGAGGTGAAGAACACGGGTGCGGCTCCTGCCGGCACTCTCGCGGAACTCGCGGCGGCGGCGGCGGCCAAGCAGATTGATACGCTGATTTTTGCCGGTGAGAACGATCCGGTGTTCGAAGCCCCGGCGGACCTCGTGCCGGGTGGACTCGCGGCGGCGCTCAAAAATGTCCCTAACTTCATCGTCCACGCCACGCGTTACCGCACGGCAACGGCGCGCGCGGCTTCATGGGTGGTGCCGGCGACGCATTATCTCGAGCAGTGGGGCGACACGCGCGGCGCGGAGGGCAGCTATGCGATCGTGCAGCCGATGATTGCCCCGCTCTATGCCGGTTCGATGAGCGACATCGAACTGCTCCAGGCGCTTCTCTTTGTCAAACCGCCAGACGGTCAGCCGCTACCTCCACCTCCTGCGCCGGTTCCCGGGCAACCGGAAGATGCCGGAGCGGCCATGAAGGCGGTGCGCGAGACATTCAACTCTCTGGTCCAGGGGGCGAATGACGATCACTGGAACAACGCGCTGCGCGACGGTTTTGCACCGGGCACCGCCTACCCGGCGGCGGCGGCCGCGCCGAATGAATCAGCGATCAGCACTGGGCTTGCCGCGGCGCGCGATGTCGATCGTGGCGACAAATTTGAAGTGACCTTCGTGCCCTGCGCGAAGATTCACGATGGCCGGTTCATCAACAACGGCTGGCTTCAGGAAGCGCCGGATCCGATCAGCAAGATCACCTGGGACAATGTCGCGCTCCTTAGCGTGAAGACCGCAAAGGCGCTCAATATCAATCTCTTCAATGAAGACTCCGGAGATGTGGTCAGTGTTGAGGTCAACGGCGTGACCCGTTATTATCCGGTGCTCGTCATCCCAGGCCACGCGGACAATGCGATCAGCATCGCTGTGGGTTATGGACAGAAAGACGCGGGCCGGGTAGGAAAGGGCACCGGATTCGATGCCTACGCGCTGCGCACAGCGGCGACGCCCTATTTTGCGGTTGGCGCGAAAGTGACGAAGCTCGCAGATGCCGTGACCGGCGATGCGCTCGCCGGCATTGAAGGCCGCACGGAGATTCCCGCGGTTTATCCGCTGGGCACGACGGGCGGTCACCACTCCATGATGGGCCGCGCGCTGGTGCGTGAGGGCACTGT
>JANNVM010001147.1:0-2537 GCA_031414455.1 Verrucomicrobiota bacterium | reverse complement strand
GACACCACCATCCCCATCAAACCCGGGAACCGCATCACCTGGGAGCAATGGCAGGCCGGGCGCGAGAAGCGCCGCCGGCTGGGGGAACTGGTAGCCCCGAAAGTCATCCGTCGTGCGGAGAGCAGCAGCGACCGCCGGCTGCGCGAGGCCTTCGACGGCGAGCGCGGCCCGGAATTTCCCGGCAGAACGTAACGCCCTGCGTAACCGGCGGGGACACGGCCCCTTGCGGTTTCGTCATTTCCACCAGCGCATTGGCGCCGCCGCCGCGCGCTGCGGGCTGCGGGCTGAAATATCACATTGAAGTGGATGGCGGCATTTACCTGAACACCTGCCCGCCCTGCCGCGCCTTCGTCGCCGGCCCCGCCAGCAATCCGATGATCCAAGTGGTGAACGTCGTCGCCATCCTCGTGATTGAATGGTTCTTCGCGTAATCCGGCAGTTTCGGTTCGGACCCGCGTCTTGCCGGTTGTCAGTCGCCGGCGATGGCTATCTTCGCCGACGTTCCTGCATGACCATCTCGATCCCGAAAGAAACCCACGAAGGAGAATCCCGCGCAGCGCTGGTGCCGGAGCATGTCGGGAAATTGGTGAAGACCGGCCCGCAGGTGCTGGTGGAACACGGTGCGGGCCTTGCCTGCGGGCACAGCGATGAGGCCTACACGGCAGCGGGAGCGACGGTGGAGAATCGCGATGCCGTGCTCGCCGGTGGCGACATATTCTTCACCGTGCGTGGATTGCCGGCCTCGGATATTCCCAAACTGAAAAGTGGCGCGATGCTTGCCGGGCTGCTCGATCCGTTCAACTCGCCGGAAAGCGTCAAGGCCCTCGCCTTCCATGGTATCAGTGCCCTAAGCATGGAACTTCTGCCCCGCACGACGAAGGCGCAGAAGATGGACGTGCTTTCCTCGCAGGCCAGTCTCGCCGGTTATGTCGCCGTCATTCTGGCGGCGGAACATTCGCCGCGGATCTTCCCCATGATGATGACGCCGGCCGGCACTCTGCTGCCGTCGAAAGTCTTTATCATCGGCGCGGGCGTCGCCGGCCTCCAGGCCATCGCCACCGCGAAGCGCCTCGGCGCAAAAGTGGAAGCCTATGACACGCGGCCGGTCGTCGAGGAGCAGGTGAAGTCGCTCGGCGCGCGTTTTGTCACGCTCGATCTTGGCGGAGAAACCGGGCAAACGAAAGACGGTTACGCGCAGGCCCTCACTCCGGAGCAGATCGAGCGGCAGCGTGAGGGCATGAAACGCGTCTGTGCCGCCAGTGATGTCGTCATCACGACGGCGCAGGTCTTTGGACGCCGCGCGCCGGTGCTCGTTACCGCGGACATGTTGTCCGCCATGAAACCCGGCAGTGTCGTGGTGGACCTCGCGGCGGACAGCGGCGGCAATGTCGAGGGCGTGGAGCCCGGCGCGATCATTCAGCGCGGCGGCGTCACGATTATTGGTCTCAGGAATCTGCCCGGCCGCGTCCCCGCGCACGCCAGTCAGATGCTCTCCTCCAACCTCTGCGCGCTCCTCGAGGAATTCTGGGACAAGGAATCGAAACGCTTCGTCCTGAAGCCTGACGACGAACTCATCAAAGGCTGCCTCATCACTCACGAAGGCCGCATCGTGAACGAAAAACTCTCCGCCGCTTAGTTCCGCCCCCCATCCCTCAGTCCCTCAGTCCCTCAGTCCCCTCTCCATTCATGACTGCCGACTTCCTCACCCTCACCATCTTCGTCCTCGCCGTATTTCTGGGTGTGGAACTCATCTTCAAAGTGCCGTCCATGCTGCACACCCCGCTGATGTCAGGGACGAATGCCATCCACGGCATCATTCTGATCGGCGGCTTGCTCGTCCTCGCGGCGGCGGATAAATGGTATGCCCTCACCGGCGGGTTTGTCGCCGTCGTCTTCGGCGCGGCGAATGTCTTCGGCGGCTTCATGGTCACCGACCGGATGCTGCAAATGTTCAAACGGAAGAAAGGATGAGCACCACCATTTCACTGGCCTATCTCATCGCGGCAGTCCTGTTCATCGTCGGGATCAAGCTGCTGGGCTCTCCGAAATCCGCACGCCGCGGCAATCTGGTGGCGGCGCTCGGAATGCTCATCGCTTTGGCCGCGGTACTGCCGCAACTCCACGGTCCCGATGGCGGCGCGGTGCCCTCACGAAACTGGATCCTCATCGCCGTCGCGACCGGCCTCGGACTCGGACTCGGTGCCTATGGCGCTTACTCCGTGAAGATGACCGCGATGCCGCAAATGGTCGCACTCTTTAACGGCCTCGGCGGCGGCGCGGCGGTGCTCGTGGCGGGACTCGAATACGGCCACGCTGAGGACAATGTCACGCTTTCCACCGCGATGGTCTTCGCTGCCATCATCGGAGCGATGTCGTTCTCCGGCAGTATCATCGCCTATCTGAAACTGGAGGGTAAACTGGAGAAGCCGCTCACCTATCCAAAGCAGCAGCTCATCAACGCTGCCGTCTTTCTGGGCATGATCGCGCTCGGCGTGGTGCTGGCCTGCGCGTGGTGGCACAGTCCGGCCCTGTTCATT
>JANNVM010001146.1:0-1616 GCA_031414455.1 Verrucomicrobiota bacterium | reverse complement strand
GGTGGCGTCAGAATCTCCACGGAACCAGTGGCCGGCGTCAGCGGCGGAAGTTTGAATCCATTCTGATCCGGCGTCGTCTCAACCACCGCGGGCGTTGGTCTGTGCCATCCATGAGAGGGAGCGGCGGGTTCCAGCGCCGGCACGGCGGGCAGAAAGATCAGGAACGCAGTGCCGACGTTGGGGCGGCTCTTTACATACATGTCGCCGCCGTGATCGCGCACGATTTGATAGCAGATCGGCAGTCCGCAGCCGTTGCCGTTGTCTTTCGTGGTGAAACAACTGTGGAAAAGGTGAGGCATGTGCTCCTCCGGAATGCCTGGACCCCAGTCGCGCACTGAAATGTGAACATAATTGCCCGGTGCCAGGGCATGGCCTTCACTTGCGCTGACGGCGGTGTTGCTGGCTTTAACGAGCAGCTTGCCGCCGCCCGGCATCGCCTGGCAGGCATTGCGCACGAGGTTGAAGATGACGCGCTCGATTTGATTCGGGTCCACCTCGGCATCAAGGAGATCATCGGCCACTTCGAGCGACCAGTTCACATTCTGAGCGCAGGTAGCGAGGCGCATGGCGCGGCCCAGCAGGGAATCGAGCCGGCAGCGTTCGCGGACAGGGGGGCGGGGTCGAAAACAGTCGAGGAAGTCCTTCGCCAGATCCGCGGCGCGGCGGGCCGATTCATTCGCTACCTGGAGTTTGCCGTGGAGGTCGCTGCCGTCGGCCACCTGACGGATGGCCATCTGCACCGGCAGGAGAATCGCCGTCAGGGCGTTATTGAATTCATGCGCGACATAGCGCGCGGTGTCGCGGATGGTCTCCACGAGATCCTGCTGGTATTCGTCAGGACGCGGTGGCGGTCCGTCAGCGGGAGGCACCGCCGCGGCGGGCGCCTCATCGGGTTCAGGGGCACCCGTCATGATATCGGGAGTGGCGGTGAGGATGTAATTGAGCGTGAAGCCCGCTCCGTCGCGGACTCTCACCGCGGACCAGCGGCAGGCAGTGGGCTGGGCGTTGAGATGATTGAGGGGCGCGGAGGATTCAACGGCGCCGCCCTGAGATCCTGACAGAGCGATGAGCATTTGGAGCAGCACGTCGCCGTCGCACAGCACGCCCAGCGGCACGTCGCACAACGCCGCGACCGGCACCCCGGTGGCCTCGGACATGGCTTCGTTCGCGTAGAGAACCTTCGGTCCGGGGGCGGTGAGCGGGCCGCTTTCGACGACGATCACGGCGTCACTCACCTGGTCGAGCGCGAGACGCAGGTGATGGTTCACGGCCAGGATGCGCTCAAGAGATGGCACGGATGGGCTGGGAAAGGACAAGGCGGCGGAAGAGTTCGGAGTTGAGGAGGGACGGGCGACGGGCCGAATGTTTAACCTGTCTTAAATAAGCAGGCGAGAAATTTTTTGAGGAATCTCACCGGGGTTCCAAACTGCCGGCAGCGTTGGGGGTAAAAGACACCATCCTGTCGCGGATCACGCTCATGTGTGGCAAAACCAACACCCATGCCCCCCGAACCCCGTTTGTCAGGGAAACCGCAGATGCTGGTGAGCGCATCAGGGGCGATCCAGGGGCTGGACCCGGCGAACGGGACGATCCTGTGGTGGTGCAGCGCGCAGGGC
>JANNVM010001145.1:0-15389 GCA_031414455.1 Verrucomicrobiota bacterium | reverse complement strand
TTGCGCAGTTGGCGAAAAAACTGCCGGCAGGTCCGGATGTGAAGGATGACGCTGGCCGGGTTGCGAAAGTTGAAGTAGCGCGCAGGCATGCCGGCGAGGTGCGCTTCCAGTTCGGATTCGTAGCTGTCATCAAGGTCGGTGGCGGCGGCTTTGCGGATGTTGTCGAGCGAGAGGTGGCTGTGACTTTGGAAGGCATCACTGCCGCCAAAGTAAGCGATAGTGGAATGATAGAGCTGGCGGATGAGGCTTTCCTTCCAGTCAGTCCAGCCGGTCTCGTTGGTGCCGCGGCTGTCGGCGCAGGTGTGGAGGTAGAGGGCGTCGAGCCATTCCCGGCTGCGGACGATGCGGGCGAAGCCGGTGATGACTTCCGGATCGTCGAGATTGCGCGTGGTGGCGATTTGCCAGAGCAGGAGGTGATTGTCCACCAGGAAGAGGAGCTTCTGGCGGCGCTTGTCTGAAATTTGCAGACGGCGGCAGACCTGATCTGTCAGGGCGGTGCTTGCGTAGGCGTGGTTTTTTCCGCCTTCCGCACGCCCGGTGTCGTGCAGGAGGAGGGCCATATAGAGGATGAACGGATCCTCAAGTTCGTGGAAGAGACGCTGGTGGAAGTGAAGTTTTGGATCGCGGGTGTCGCTGAGTTCGTCGAGACTCTCAATACATTTGAGGGTGTGTTCGTCGGCGGCATAGCGGTGGAAAAACTCATGCTGCACGAGATCCGTAAGCGGCATGAATTCCGGCATGTAGCGTCCGAGAAATCCGGTGCGGTGCATCTGGCGGAGTGCCGGACCGACCTCAGCCTTCCGGCTGAGGATGGCTTCCCAAGTCTCGCGGTTGGTCTTCTTGTAACGAAAGGTGCGGTTGATGAGGCTGTAGTTCTCCTTCACGAGGCGGCGGATTTGCGGGCTGAGCTTGAGCTGCCGCAACTGGGCGTGCTGAAAGAGCCGCATGAGCCGGTCGCTGTCCTCCGCG
Organism: Verrucomicrobiota bacterium; assembly: GCA_031414455.1. GTDB lineage: Bacteria > Verrucomicrobiota > Verrucomicrobiia > Verrucomicrobiales > V1-33 > V1-33. The sequence continues at coordinate 14,420 of JANNVM010001145.1, read as the reverse complement.
AAGATGGTTTCGCTTTCCGCGAGAATGAAGCCGTCGCGGGCAATGAACCCGTCGAAGGATTCGGCCCGCCCGCGTTTTTGCAGTGCGAGGAAGCTGAAGATGCCCGGTCTTTTCTCCTCCTGCTCCATCTGGAAATGCTCCATGAGCGAAAGGTTGTGCTGATAGAGATTGCGCGAGTGGCAGTAGTAGTCGCGCATGAACGTCTCCGTGCGCTCAACCATGCGGCGTCCCTTGTAGCCGAGATTGGTGGCAACTGTGCCCTGGAGGCGCAGTGTCAGGATGTCGCTGGCACCCTTTTCCACGTAGTGCATGTCGTTGCGGACGCGGAGGAGAAAATCGTGGGCCTTGCGGATTTCCTGGCCGGCGATTTCGGAAAAGATGCGGCGGCGCACGAGCTGGTCGAGGTCGCGAATGCCGAGCTTGACGTAGCTCAGCCAGATGATGTTGTGAAAGTCGCGCAGTCCGCCGCAGCCGGTTTTTACATTTGGCTCCTGGAGGTGAATGGTGTTGCTGCTTTTTGCGTAGCGGTCCTTGAGATCCCGGACCCGCGCTTTGAGGAATTCCTTTTCACGCCCGGTGACACACTGCCGGCGGAAGTTGTCCTCGAATTCATCGTAGAGCGGGCGGTCGCCGGTGATGAAGCGGCTCTCAATGAGCGCGCACATCGTCATGTGATCCTTCTGCGCAAACTGAAACGTCTCCTTCAGTGAGCGCACGGCGTGGCCGACCTTGAAGCCGACGTCCCAGAGCATCATCAGCACTTTTTCGATCACCTCTCTGGTGCTTTCCGAGAGGTCCCTTCCGCCGCGCTCCGGATGGATAAACTGGAGATCAATGTCGCTGCCAGGATTAAGCAGGGCGCGTCCGTAGCCGCCGCTCGCGACGAGGGTCACCCGGGCCTCAGCGTGCGATTCCTGAAGTGCCTGGGCAAAAAGACTGCGCAGCACCACATCGAGCAAATCGCTGCGCTGGCGGCAGACTTCCGTGCCGCTGAGTCCGGCGGCATGCTGGAGACGGATGCGGTAGTTTTCCTTCTTCAGGAAGCTCTTGTAGAGCTTGATCTGTTCCGCAGGACCGGCGTTCTTGTCAGGCGCGGGGGCAAGCACGCGGCTGGCGTGGGCCTCGACTTTATCGATGTGACGCCGGGCCATGTCGCGGCGGAGGCTTTACCGGCCGAGGGCACCGGTCGCCTCGTTCTCCTTCGGCACGATCGGATTCTCGGTCATGAACAGATAGACGCTGTCGAGTGTCGAGGCGGTTTGCTTGATGGCAGCATCCGAAAGGATCAGCGTCTGCAGTTCACGGCGCGCCGTGTCGGTCTTGCCGAACATGACGGTCGGGCGCAGCAGAATATATTCGCGCCAGTCATAGTTCATCTGGTTGCGATAAGTGACGCTGGTGACGTTGGCACCGAGGGTGTATTGACTGAGGAGGAGCCCGGTGATCGGCTGGCCGCGGAGCTTGCCGCTCTCGCGCAGGGTGTCGAGTTGACCTTTATCCTTGGGCAGCCAAATGGCGGCGCGATTGCCATACCATGCGACAGCCCACGGGATATCGGTGACGATGGCCTCATTGGGCTTAACCATGCTGGCATAGTCCACGATGAGCTTGGGAACGTAATACGGGTAGTGCGTCTTGGTGAGACGCTCGTCGCCCTGGACGGCCATCGCGATGCGGGTGGGCGCGAGCAGCAGGGTGGGGAGCGCGCTGATGAGGATGGCGAGAATGAAGTGGCCGTTGCGCACGACGGGAATTTGCAGCGGCAGATTGAGGCGGTTCCACAGCACCGAAAGGAAAGCGAGGCCGTAGCCGGCCATGACCGGCAAAAAGATGATGTGCAGATTGTTGGGGTCTGTCTTTTCGTCCGCAAACGGATGCAGCCCGTAGATCGTCATCCCGACGACGGCAAAAATCCACATGGAGAGAATACACCATCGGAAGTCCGCAATTTCCCGCCGGCGGAACGGGTGCAGCAGCGCAAGGAAGAAGAGCGGTGCCACGACGATCCCGCCCATGTAGTTGTAGAGATCACTGAGCTGCGTGATACCGTTGATCATGACCTTGCTGGGCAGGCCATTGAGGTCGAGCGCGCCGGTGCTCTGCTCGAGGTCGCGCATGAGCCCCTCCTCGGAGGAAGTGGAGGCATTGCCCGTGTAGAAAAGATAGAGTCCGGCTCCGAGGGGATTGCCGGCATAGCGCTGGTTGTTGAAGAGGGGCCACCAGATGGTGATGAGCAGAAACACGCCTGCGAGCAGGAGCAACTGCACGCCACGGGGATTAAAGTAGAATCCGGCAAACAAAAGCAGTCCGAGAAACGGCCAGACTGCCATCCAGTGCGCGAGGGCGAGCAGCCCCATAAAACCACCGGTGAGGCCGAGCCACAGGTACACGGGCTTGCCGGCCTGGGCATTCTCGACTGCCTTGTAGAGGAAATAGATTGCAAACGAGAACAGAAACAGCATGAGCATCTGAGGCAGGCCGGACTGGGAGTAGCGCCAGAGTGATTCACACATGAGCATGAGCAGCGCGGTGACGCCGCCAATGCGCGGATCGAAGATGCGGGAGATGAGCAGATAGCTCACGCCAATGGAGGCGAGGAGGAGAACCATGCTCACCCCGGTGATGATGACGTCCGGTGTGTAGAGCCGCTGGTTGGGCTCGAATTCCCAGGTGTCCTTGGCCATGCCGAGCACGATGGAGTTAAGAATGGGATTGAGCGGAGCGTGGTAGGTATCCGGGATGCCGTCGGAAAAGGACGGAGCGTCAGCCTCTTCCAGTTTTTTCATCTCTTTTGCCACCTGGGTGTAGCAAATAGGCCGGATGCATCGTGTGGTGAACGATTTTCCGTCAGCGATCTGGCGCGCAATCTGCGCCTGATCCATGCCTTTGGGATGCGACAGACCTTTGAAATCAATCCCCAGGTAATAGTAGGTGACGCCGATCAAAAGGAGGAGGAAGAGTGCGCGGCGGATCATCATGCCGGCATCAAGTTCCTTGGGGGTGACTGCGGTTTCCTGGGAAGCCATGTAGGTGGTTGGGGTGGGTAAAATCGGGCGGAGTATGCACCTGAGGGGGGGAGGCGCAATGATTTCCGAGGGGAGCGGTCAGTTTTCAACCGTCAGGCCGGGCCAAAGGGAGGCTGGCACCGCTTCCGGGAGAAGGTCGAACGAGTCATGGTTGCAGAATGCCGCCCGCCGCGACATGGCAGAGGGGATGAATTCTCCTGCCGTAACCGTCGAACCAGTGCTCTCCGTCAGCAACCTGCGGCGCGAATTCGAAGGCGGCGCCCTGGCGGTAAAGGACTTGTCATTCGAAGTCCGTCCGGGAGAGGTCGTGGGGCTGCTTGGCGCGAACGGTGCCGGCAAGACGACGGCCATGAATATTATCCTCGGCCTGATGACGCCGACCTCGGGATCCGTGCGGATCTTCGGCATGGATCCGTTGCGCGACCGTATCGCCATCCTGCGGCAGTGTAATTTCGCCTCAGCCTACACGGACCTTCCGGGCAACCTCCTCGTGTGGCAAAACCTCACGGTATTTGGCCGTATCTACGGCGTGAAGAATCTCCGGCAGCGCATCACGGAGATGCTGGAATTGTTTGAGATCGGGCATCTCCGGAAACGGGTGACCGGCCACCTCTCCGCCGGCGAGTCCACGCGTCTGCAACTTTGCAAAGCACTCCTCAATACTCCGCGTCTCCTCATGCTGGATGAGCCCACGGCCAGCCTCGACCCGGACATCGCGGACAAAGTGCGGAAGATTCTCCGCCGCGTGCAGCGGGAAAACGGTCTCGCGATTCTTTACACCAGTCACAACATGAGAGACATCGAAGAGGTCTGTGACCGCGTGCTCTTCATGCACAAAGGTAAAGTCGTTACGGAGGGCAGTCCGCAGGAGGTGCTGGATAAGTTTAAGCAGACGAGCATGGAGGATGTTTTCATCCGCATCGTGCGCGACGGGGATATCGAGGAGGCGAAGCCGGCCGCATGAGCCGCTTCACGGAAGCCGCCGCCACAGCGTGTGGCTCAGCAGCCAACTGCCAAGAAGGATCCCCAGCGCGGGCAGCAGGACATAAAGATAGAGTTCCTCGTAGTCCTGATATTGCTTCAGCTTGCGGGTCGTCTTCTCGAGCTGATTGATACTCTCGTAAATGCGCGCCAGCGAGTCGGTGTCGGTGGCACGAAAGTAGCGGCCGCCCGTAATGCCGGCGACCTTCTCCATCGTCGCTTCGTCAATGTCCACCTTCTGCATCTGATACTGCACGCCAAAAGGCCCGCGCACCGGCATGGGTGCCTCCCCGCGCGTGCCGGCACCGATGGCGTAGATCTTGATGCCGAGAACCTTGGCTGCTTCGGCGCTGGTTTCCGGATTCACCGCGCCGGCGTTGTTCACCCCGTCGGTCAGAAGAATGATGATGCGTGATTTGGCAGGCGATTTCTCCAAATGCGAAACGGAGGTGGCGAGGGCCGAACCGATCGCGGTACCGTCCTCCACCTGACCGATCTTCACGTCCTGGACGCGCTGCCCGAGCCACTCGTGATCCATCGTGAGCGGACCCGCCAGATAAGGGCGGCCGGCGAACGCCACAACGCCGATGCGGTCACCGGGCCGCTCCCGCACAAAACGGGAGACGACATCCTTTACCGCCTCCAGCCGGTTCACCCGCTCACCCTGCAGTGTGAAGTCCATGGCTTCCATTGAGCCTGACACATCAAGCGTGAGCAGGATATCAATACCGCTGGACTCGATCTCCACCGATCCGCGCCCCAGGCGTGGCCGCGCCAGAGCGACGATCCCAAGAGCCATCGCGAGCAGCACCGGAAGGAATCGGAATCCGCCGATCACAGTGCGCGGCACTTTGCCCGGGAGTGTGGCATCCGCGGTTGTCGGGAGGCGGAGTGCCGCGGGCTGGCCGCGCCGGCCCTTCCACAGCAGGAGCACCAGCGGCAGCAGCAGGAGCCACAACAGTTGCGGATGGGCGAATTGAATTTGATCCCGGATCATGGAGCAGCGGGGGGAGAAGAAATTTACGATTTACGATTTACGATTTATGATTTGAGAGCGGTGCCGGACGCCGGAACCAAATCGCAAATCATACTTTGTTGAGTGCGATTTGGAATCAGCGCAAAGGGAACCGCCAGGGTTGGCTGGCTTCGAAGAGTTTGATCCGCTCGCGGATGGCCGTTGCCGCAGGGTTGTCGGAAGGAACGAGGGCGAGGGCTTTGTTGGCGGCGGTGATGGCTCCCTTAAAATCGCCTTTGTTGGCGAGGGCAATGGCGAGGGTGTCGAGGAATCCGGCGTTGGTTTCTTTAGTTATGGCGCAGAGGCGCCGGGCGAGAGCGAGGGCTTCGTCGGCAGCGCGGATGGCGTCGTCGGGGTGGCTGGCGAGCAGGCGGGCGAGGTCGTTGGCGGCTTCGAGCGTGCGCGGCGAGTCGGTGAGGGTTTGCCGGTAATGTTGAATGGCGGCGCGGGGATCGCCGAGGGCGGCCATGATGCCGGCGAGATGATAGCGGGCGGCGGCATTCTTCGGATTGGCGGCGAGGAATTCATCAACGAGGGGGCGGGCTTTGGCAAACTGGCCGAGGCGTCCGTAGAGGTCGGCGAGGTCGGCTTTGAGACTGAGGTCGGCGGGGTTGATCTTGATGGCGGCGAGCATTTCGGCGGCGGCTTCATCACCGCGGGCGGCGCTGAAGAGTTGCTGCGCGAGAGCTTTGCGGATGCGGAGGTCGGCGGGGATGAGATCGCGGGCGGCGGTGAGGGAGGCGATGGCGCGGCTCTGGTGTTTGCTGCTGCCAGGCTGGAGCAGGCCGGCCATGTAGTGAATGTCGCCGAGCTGGTTCTTGCGGCCGGGCAGTTCCTGCTGCGGCGTCAATACGGCGATGCAGCGGTCGAGGTATTCGATGGCGGCGTCGGCTTCGTCGTGATCGAGCATGAGATTGGCGACGCGCTGGGGATCGGCGCGGCCCGCTTTCTCGTCCACCCACAGGCCCGGGAAGGGAATGGCGGCATCGCGGCGCTGGCTGGCATCGGCATCGGCTAGTTTCAGATCGGCGAGCAATTGCGCGGAAGTCACGCCGCCTTTGTAGATGGCGATGAGTTCGCCTTTGCCGTCGGCGAGGAAAGTGGCGGGCAGCGGGAGCGGTTTCCAGCGGTCGAGGATGGCGCGCTGGAGGTGGTCGAGGGCGTGGAGCCCCTTTTCGCTGAGTCTGGCGCCGGGGAGGCTAAAGCTGAACTTCTTTGCGAGGGTGGCGGCATCGGCGGCGGAGGACGCGGGATTGTCGCCGAGCGAGTCGGTGTTGAAGGCGACGACGTCCAGCCCGGCGGCGGTGAATGCGCCTTGATGCGCGGACCATTCGGTGAGTTCGGCGAGACAGGGGGCGCACCAACTGGCCCAGATGTTGATGACGGTGGGGCGTCCGGGTTTCGGCTGCCACGGCTGGATGGTGCCGTCGGCGGCGAGGGTGGAGAGTTGCGGCAGCGGCAATCCAGGCGCGACGATGATGCGGGCGGATTCGTTGAGGGTTGCGGGCTGCGGCGTGGAGGGCGCGAGCGTCTGGCGGCCTGCTGGCAGCATGAACGGTTCGGGCGTGGGCTTGTCCTGCGTGATGCGGTAAAATTTCCCTGGCTCGAGGCCGGTGAGTTCCTGGGGTTTGCCGCCGGGCCAGCGGACGACTAGCTTTTCAATGCCGGTGGCATCACCAAGACCGAAGTGAAGCCAGTTGCTCGACTGCGAGAGGAAGCCTTCGCCGCCGTGGAGGGTGCGGATTCGGATGGGATGTTTGCTGCCGCGGAGGTGGAGTTCGAGGCGTGCGCCGATGGCGTCGCGGCTGGACGTGATGGCGTCGCCGCGGAGTTTGAAGGCGACGAAGGGCTTGGCGGCGGTGTTGTTTTTTACGAAGCGCACGCGCGGCGCGGTGCGGGCGGTGAGCCAGACATCGAGGTCGCCGTCGAAGTCCCAGTCGGCGGTGGCGAGGCCGCGGCCATCGTCGGGGAAGTCGAAGCCGGTGACGTTGGAAACGGTGGCGAAGGACGGCGAGTCGCCGCCGCAGTTGAGGAAGGCGCAGTCGCGTTCGTGGCCGCTGAACGAGCGGTCTTCGTGGAGCAGGCGGTTGAGCGCGCGCCAGCCCTGCTTGTAGCGGAGCGTGGCCTGTTCGGAGAAGTCATTGACCGGTGATTGCGACACGACCTGCCGCCAATAGACACTTCACAAGTCGCCGGCATCGGCAGTCGTGATGAAGCCGTTGGTGACAAGGATGTCGTCGAGGCCGTCGTTGTTAAAGTCCACGAATTTGGAACCCCACGCCCAGCGCCCAATGGTGACGCCGGCCTGCACGCTGACATCTTTGAATGGCGCGCCGGGCACGGCCTGGAAGAGGCTGTTGCCGAGCGCGATGTGCTGGAACTCGGCGCGGACCTCCGCAGGCAGGTCTTTCTTGAACTGCTGCTGATAAGTGATGCGATTGCCGGCGCTGGAAAACATGTTGCTTGTGTAGAGGTCCATGTGGCCGTCGTGGTTGAAGTCGGACCAACTGACGGACATGCCGGAGGAAGTGTCTTCGACCGCGAGGGCGGCGGCGACGTCGGAAAACTTGCCGCCGTCATTCCGGTAGAAGCAATTTCGGCCGTAGTCGTTGGCGACGTAGAGGTCCTGGTCGCCGTCGTTGTCGTAGTCCTCCCATGTGGCGGCGAAGCTGTAGCGGGTGTTGTTCTGCTCCAGGCCGGTGGCGGCGGTGACGTCGGTGAAGTTGAAGTTGCCGCTGTTGCGCCAGAGAATGTTTTGGCCGCCGTTGTTGGCGTCGTGGAAGGGCATGGGTTCGCCCATGGTCCCGGTGCGCAGAGCGGCGTTGGAGGGGTTGTAGCCGCAGATGTAGAAATCCACGAGTCCGTCGTTGTCATAGTCGGCGGCGGCGAGAGAGAAGGACTGGGCTTTGGTGCTGGAGCCGAACTCCAGCGTGAACCTGCCGGTGCCGTCATTCGACATGACGAGCACGCGGAAGTCCTGGGAGATGACGAGGTCGCGGTCGCCGTCGTTGTCGAGATCGAGGAAGAGCGCGGCGGCGCAGTAGTCGAGCCAGCCGGTGCCGCTCTGTTCGGTGACATCACGGAGCGTGCCGTCGGAGTTCTGAATGAAGAGGCGGTTCGGCAGTCCGCCCTGCTGGCAAATGTAGAGGTCGTCGAGTTCGTCGCCGTTCACGTCGCCGATGGCGAGGCCGTGGTTGGCGACAGCGTCGAGGCCGAGGTCGCGCGGGAGACGGGCGCGCCAGTGGTCGGTGGGCACGAGGAGTTGTTCCTGCCATGAGTTGTTGTGGCCGAGCACGGCAGCCGTGACGTCGGTGAAGAGTTTGCCGCCGTCGCCGGCCTGGATGATTTCCTCGAATTGCGGGACGCGGAGGGCGGTGAGCACCGGCGGCGTGCCGGCTGTGGTGAGCCAGTCGCAGGACCATGTCCCGTTGAACTGACGGCGCTGGCCGGGGCCGTTCGCCGCGATGTCCACGATGACGGAGGTGCTGACGGAGGTGGCGCTGGTGCGTTCGACGCGGAAGATTTTGAAGTGAGGCTCCAGAGCAGAGGTCGGAGCGCGGAGGGCGTTCAAGGCGGCGGCTAGGGATACCAGGCCGGGAGGATGGGTCTCATGCGGCCCATTCCCGCGAAGCACGCGGAGCCTGCCGTCGTTGAAGACCTCCGCGGCATTCGCGGGGCGCAGCGGTTCCACGGAGACATCTGCGGAGGCGAGGTCGGCGAGGTCGGCGGGAGTGACGTTCTCTTTGCCGGCGAGCAACGCCTCCAGCGCGTGAAGCTGCGTCATGGCGGCCGTGTTGAAGGCCTCGGACTCCCAGCCGTCCTTGATCGGGTCCATGCGCTCGTAGGCGTCGGCGAGCGGCGCGATAAACTTCTTGTCCTGGCCGGGGGCGATGGCGGGAAGTGATGCCGGAAGTGCCGCCGCCGCCGGCTGAGATGGCAGGGTCGCGGACCCGGGATTCTCCTGCTTTTCTCCGCACGACGGGAGGGCAAACGGCACCAGCGAAACGATGACCGTTCGCAGGAAAGCGTTCAGATGGAATGGGCGTGCCATGGTGAAAAAAGCGGGCCGCGTTTCCGCGGCCCGCAGCAGGTGCCCAACGAAGATACCGCGGAAGGGGTTTCAAGGGCCTTGTCCGGTTTCGGCTCAGTTCTCGGTGACTTTGAAATACACCCGCGACCCGGTGAGCGGGATGGGGTTGGGGAACGGCCCGTAGGTCGTGGTGGCCCCACCCGAAGCGATCGCGTCGTCGATGTCATTGGAGAAATCCAAAAGGTCCGTGGAGTAGTTGAGGCGGTAAGTCCGCGACGGCTTCGAGGTCCACGTCAGCGTCCATTGGTTGGTCAGCTTGTTGAAATTGACCTGAGTGAAATCAATGACGTTGGCCGGCCCGCGGGTGACCGAGACATTGTCCAGATAAGCGGTACGACCGCCCTCCCGGTTGTGGAACGCGATGAAATTCTGTGCGAAATTGTCAGTTGTGATGGTTGCGGTCGAGAAGGCCGTATTCGCAGGATTGCCGACTTGCGTCATGGTGAACGAAAGCCCGCCGTTACCGTCATCGGCGATTTCGAAATCGAAGGTCATGCCCGGGCCGGCGGCGGTGAGGATGCCCGTGGTATCCTGGTTCACGGTGATCGTGCCCGCGTTGCGGGTATAGATTTGGAGATCCTTGATTGCGTCCGTCAGGGAGACGTTGAACTCGATACCGTTTCGGGTCTCGCCGCAACAGTTGGCCGGGTCGGGGACCCCATCGCTGCGGAGGATGATCTGCATGAAGTCGTCGCCGGTGACAAAAGTCCACTGGCCCGTGACCACGATTCCGCCGAGGATTGCGGGATCGAACTCCTCTGCCGTGTTGAGGTAGCCCCGCCCGACGATTTCTGTCCGCTGGTTCCGCTCCGTGACCGAAGCGCCGCCCTGCGGGATGGCGGTGTTGGTGGTCCAGTAGCGCGGATTGCGGAAATTGTCGTTGAAGTCATCGACCAGCGGCAGACCGCCCGGGAGATTGGGTAAGCTTGCGGCATTCGTCGGGTTGCTCCCGTAGGTGATTTCTATCGCATCGGGATACGTGTCGTTGTCGCTGTCCGGTTTATTGGGATCGGTTCCCGGCTGTGTTTGGGGTTGGGCGGGGTCGTAGGGCAAAGTGGGGTTTTCAACGCTGTCGGAAAGGCCATCACCGTCCGAGTCAGGACTGAGCGGATCGGTGCCGGTATTAGTCAGGCTCACCCATAAATCGGTATTGGTCTCGACACCGTCGAGCAGCGTATCATTGTCCGAGTCGTTGTCCCGCGGGTTGGTCCGGCGGGCAAATTCCTGAGCGTTGGTCGAGAGGTCGATGTCCGGGTCGCCGGCCGCACCCTGATTCGGGTCGCCGGGGACGCCGAGATTATTGGGATTCAAGCCGTTGTCATTCTTGTCGAGCATGTTGGCAGTCTCCCACGCGTCGGGCAGCCCGTCCCCGTCTGCATCGGGAGGAACGATGAGCGTCGCAAGGGACGTGCCGGCAAGACCCCCTTGGTAAATTTGTGTGATCTCCTCAACGCTCAGCGCGCGATTCCACAGAGCGAAATCATCCACTTTCCCGTGCCAGTAGCGGCCCGTCGCTCCCGCATTGTCTCCGATCCTCAGGGGAGTGCCGGTGGGATTCAGAGTCGGGGCAGGGCCCGTGCTTACGAGGACTCCGTCCATGTAAAGCCGGACGCTGACGCCGACTTCGGAGACGCCGACGACATGGTGCCACTTTGGAGTGGCCCCACCAACGGTCAGCGCGGTATTGTGTTTCGGGATGTCTGCTGAACCGCCGCAGAAAGACATTTCCGCAGGCACGTCTCCGCCGCGGCGGTGAAGGCGCCAGTTGTTCGCGCCGTCACCCTTTCCCGTCAGTGCCTGCCAACTGCGGCTGATGGAGTCCGCCGTGAACCATGCTGATACCGTCATGCTTTCACCGGCAAAGTTGAAATTGTTCGCATCACCATTCACGACGAGGTACTGGTTCGTGCCGTTGAATTGCACTGCGTTGCCGAAGCCGGTCTTCCCGGGCACCCTCGTCGGCGTGCCCACGCCGGTGGCCGTGAAGCCGCCGACGGTGCTGTTGAAGTTGTCGTCCATCGGCCAGTAGGCGGCGAGGCCGGAATCAAGGGGGACACCCTGGCCAAAGGCGGATCCCAAGAGGCGGAACAGCACGAGTGACGCAACAACCAGTGAGTTTAGGATCGGAGTTTTCATTTGAACCGGGTAGATGTGGTCGATGACATTATTTGTGTGTTTGGCACTTCTTCCTCACACGAGGAAAGCCAATTCTACAGGTGACGGTAAATTCCGTAGTGGGGTGCCTGGTTGAGGCGTCGCATGAGTGAACTGGGAATTTCCGGCGGTTTTACCGTGGCCGCGGAAATTTTGGAAGCAAATTTCCGGGTAAAAATTTCCGGGCAATCCTCGTTCTTTCCTCAGTTAATCGCGTGCCCGCCGGGGGCTTAAATTCTCCGCGGTGACTTTTCACCTTTACACACGCCGGCAGTTTCCGCAGCATGAGGCTGCACCCTCACCGCCCCGTCCCATGGCCACCCCCTCATTATCCCGCCTTCTCGCCGTCCTCGCGTTCAGCCTGCCGCTCTCCGCCGTCGCAGAGCAGGTGGTCATCAGCGAGATCCACTATCATCCGAAGTCCGGGAAGCCGGAGTTCATCGAGGTCCAGAATCTGACAGCGACGGTCTTCGACATCGCGGATTGGAAATTCTCCAACGGAGTGGACTTCGCGTTTCCGCAGTTCGACGGTACGAGCACGGCGACCAGGGCGCGCACGTTTCTGGGGAAGTTCGAGCGCATCCTCGTGACGAACGTAACCGAGGCGGCACTGCGCGCGGCGTATCCGGCGATCCCGGCGGCGACGAAAGTCTATGGTCCGTGGACGGCGGGCCAACTCCTGAGCAACGGCGGGGAAACGATCCGGCTCGACGACCGGAATGGCGTCAGGATGAGCGAGGTTTCGTATGGCGACGATGGCCGGAAGTGGCCGGTGTCCGCGGATGGCGCGGGGCATTCGCTGCATCTGGTGCGGCCGAATTACGGCATGGACAACTTCCGCAACTGGGCGGCCAGCGTCGCGCCGGAGGGCTCGCCGGGCGCGGCGGAACCGGTGCCGGCAGCGCCCGCAGGGCTGGTGGAATTGAGCGAGGTCCACTTTGCGCCCGATGGCACGATTAACTGGGTGGAACTGCGCGCAACGACGGCGGCGGCGGTGAATGTGACCGGTCTGAAACTGGCCACGGGGAAACCGGCGATTGGCTTGGACCCGGAAATCCCGATGGACCTTGCCGGCGGCGTGACACTGACGGGCAGCGTCCCCGGCGAAGGCTACGCGAGCTTCGATGTATCGTTCTCGCCGGACGTGAATGGCGAGTTGCCGGTGTTCCTGGCGACGGCTGGCGGCACGGTGCTCTCGGCGCAGAAGTTTGACCGCCGCGGAGATGTTACGGTGGAGTCCTTTCAGGCCGGACCAAAGGACGGAGCGCCGGGCAATGAGTGGTTCGCCGGCCCGGGACACACCCGCGATGCGGTGAACGCGCCGGTGCAGAACCCTGACATCGTCATCAACGAAATCATGTTCGACACGCCGTCGGACGCGCGGAACAGCGAGTTCGTGGAGCTATATAATAGGGGCGCGGCACCGGTGCTCCTGACAGGCTGGAGTTTTGTGGACGGCATCAGTTATGATTTTCCCGCGGGCACGACGATCAATCCGGGTGCCTACCTCGTCGTCGCGGCCGACCCGGCGTTCATCGCGGCTTCCTACGGCGGGCTGGTGGCGCTCGGTCCCTTCTCCGGCACCCTCAGTGACTCCGGCGAGCTCCTCCGGCTCGAGGACAACCGAAAGAACCTCGCGGACCAGGTGGACTATCTGCCCGGCGGCGACTGGCCGGAACTGGCGGACGGCGACGGCAGCAGCATGGAATTGAAGCACCCGGGAATGAATAACGACTCCCCCACCGCGTGGGCGGACAGCAACGAAACCAACAGTGCGCCATTCCAGACCTACACCTACACAGCGCCGTTCCAGTCCGTGACATGGTCGGCCCTTACCACGGGGAATGAACTGCACATGCACCTCGTCGGCGACGCCTATGTAATCGTCAAAAACGTCTCGCTGAAACTCAACAACGCCGGTGCCAACCTCGTGCTCAACCCCGCGACGATGTCCACGAGCGCCCTCAGTTCCCTCGGCTGGGTGTTCCAGGGCACCCACGGAGCGAGCAACATCCAGGCGGGCGACATTCACCTCATCGCCGATGGCCACGGTGACAACAAAGCGAACCGCGCCGAGGTGGACCTCAGTCCCTCCCCGACTGTGAACCAGAGCTACACCCTGACCTTTGAAGCGCGCTGGGTGAACGGAAAATCGCGGCTCATCGCGCAGACGCTGGACCACGGATTCGGCACGAGCTTCCTGCTGCCGGTGCCTAACGATCTCGGCACCCCCGGAGCGGCGAATTCCCGCCTCCTCGCCTCCCCCGCACCCGCCGTGAGCGAAGTCCTGCACAGCCCCGCCGTTCCCGCGCCCGCGACTCCGGTGAAAATCACCGCGCGCGTCGCCGCCGCCGGCGCGGCTCCGACGGTGGAAGTCGTCCACCGTTTGGACAACGGGACGAACTACGCGTTGCCCGCTGCCGTCTGGGTGCGCACCGCCATGGTGGACAACGGCACCGCCACCGACTCCGTGGCCGGCGACGGCATTTACACCGCCTCCCTGACGCAATATCCGAACCAGGGGCAAATCGCGATGTTCTACGTCGAAGCCTCCGCCGGCGGTGTCTCCACCAAAATGCCGCAACTCGGCGCGGCACGCCCGGCGTTGTTCATGAAGGACAGCCGCGTCATGCCCACCACCCTGCTGCGCGAACGCATTGTCATGGCCCTCTTCGACCGCAATGCCCTCACGGGGACCGGCAACACTACGACCTATGGCTTCGACTACCCGCGCATGTCGAATCACTTCTTCAATTGCACGGTGATTGATAACGAGTCAGAGATTCGCTACACCGCCGCCATCCGAAAGAGCGGCAGCCCGTTCACCCGGGAGCCCGGCAGCACCCTCGGCCACAGCAAACTCCAGATCCCCGGCGACCGCCTCTTCCGCCAGCGAAGCAAAACCGTCATTGATCCATCGGGCGCGAGCATCACGCCGCGCTACTACGATGACCGCATCGCAAGGTACTTCCTCTATCTGATGGGCCTTCCCAGCAGTGAGGCGGAATACGCGCACTACGCGATCAATACCGACGGCTTCGCGCTGCGTGAACTCCACGAACCGATCGCCACCGACATGCTCGACCGCATTTGGGACAACGGCAGCGCGGGCACCCTTCTGCGGATTGATGACGAATGGTATTTCCCGGACGAC
>JANNVM010001144.1:0-2018 GCA_031414455.1 Verrucomicrobiota bacterium | reverse complement strand
TGGAAAGCGATGGCCGGCGGCGGCCTCACCGCCCTGCTGGCTGCCGGCACGCTCTTTGCCTACGGCACCCGCAGCAATGATGTCGCCAACGAACTGCTGCCTTTTCCCGGTGAACGCATCCGCACGCAGATCGAACCGCCGGCGTTCGTGCTTACCGACCACCGCGGCGCGCCGGTTTCGCTGGAGGCGCTCAAGGGCCGCGTGGTGCTGATCACCGGCGTCTATGCGACGTGTTGCACCGCCTGCCCGGAGATCCTGCGAGAGGTAAAAAACCTGACAGATTCTCTTCCGCCTGACCTGCGCGGCAATTTCTCCGCCATCGCGCTGTCGCTGAATCCTGAATATGACAGCAGCCAGTTAATGAATGCCGTGACCTCTGCCTACGGTTTTGCCTGGCCGGCGTTCCGTTATGTAAACGGCGACCCCGCCATCATGCATGAACTGCTTACGCGTTTGCAGTTCTCTCCGGTGAAGAACGGACAGACCGGGGCGATTGACCACGCCAACCTGTTCATCCTGCTCGATGCCCGCGGCACCATTGCCTATCGTTTCAATCTCACCGGCCGCCATCTCCCGTGGCTGCATCAGGCCACGCGGGACCTGCTGAAGGAAGCGGTCGCTCATGCGCCCGCGGAGGTTCCCGGCACATGATCCCGCCCGCCTCCATTCCGGATGTTCCGCTTGCGGCGACTAGCCCTTTGCCGCCGAGGGTACGATTCGAGAAAATCCTCGTCGGCGGCGACAACCTGGTCGCCCGGCTCGACGGCTGGATGCAGCGGTGGCTCCCGGCGGAGGACAACCCTCTCGCGCAGACCGGGCGCGCGGCCAACCTCGCGCTCATCGTTGCGGTCATCACCGGTGTGCTGATGCTCATCTGGTACGCGCCGAGCATTCAGCTGGCCCACGCCCGGATGGAAGCCATCCAGGGCCGTACGTTCGGCGGCTGGGTGCGGGCGCTCCACCGCTACAGTTCGGACCTGACGATGCTGCTGCTGGCGGTTCATGCAGGCAGAATGCTGTTTGCCAGGAAGTTTACCGGTGCGCGCTGGCTCGCGTGGCTCACCGGCGTGGTGCTGCTCGCCATCGTGTGGTTCATCGGCTGGACGGGCTTCTGGCTCGTGTGGGATCAGCCTGCGCAGCAGGTGGCTGTCAATTCCATGCTGTTCCTCGACAGCTTTCCGATTTTCGGAGAACCGATGAGCCGGCTTTTCGTCGCGGACCGGCTCGTGCCCAGTCTGTTGTTTTTCGTTGTCTTCTTTCTGCACATGCTGCTGCCGCTGATGATCGCCGCGGGCCTCGTGTTGCACCTCTCGCGGCTCAGCCGGGTGAAACTCCTGCCTAACCGCCGCCTGGCCATCGCGCTCGTGGCGGGACTGGCTCTCGCTTCCTTCATCATTCCCGCACCGCTTGATGCGCCGGCGAAGATGGATGTGAAGGCGGAAAGTTTTACTGTGGACGCATGGTATCTCACGCCGCTGGCGCTCACTCTGAGGTTTGGCCAGGCCGGGATGTGGCTGGGACTTGCGGCCACCGCCGCCTTTGCCGGTGTGCCGTGGCTGCTGGGAAAACGCACGCGGCGCACGAAATCCGATCATGACGCAATCCCGCTAACGCCCTGGCAAACGTCCGTGCGCGAACCACGGTGCCATGCGTGCACCCAATGTGTGCAGGACTGCCCGTTCGATGCGGTGAAGATGGTTCCGCGCACTGACGGCAAAGCCTTCGACAGCCGCGCATGGGTGGATCCTGACCGCTGCACCGGTTGCGGTGTTTGTGTCGGCTCCTGCGATTCCGACGCCATGAGTTTTACATGGTTCGATGTGCATGAGGAAGAGGCGCGCATCGCCGATTCCGTGAAAAGGGACCGTGGAGAATGGCTCGCGCTGGTTGCCGGCGATATTGATGGCGGCCTTGCGCATTTCGACAAGGCCCGCTGGCAGCAGCGGTTGCCGGACTATGGGATCAAGTTCGTGCCTACCGCGGGCTGGGTGCGCCCGAAGTTCGTCGAAAAACTCCTG
>JANNVM010001143.1:0-2462 GCA_031414455.1 Verrucomicrobiota bacterium | reverse complement strand
GACGGGACCGGAAAGCAAGTTTCCGGCCAGGCCCGGCGGAGAGTTTGAGGTGGGAGTGGAGCAATGTGAAAACACGCATTCTCGCCTCCCGTAAGTAACGTTGGGAGGCAAAACGGTTTTGAGGCTGCGTTTGAGGAGAAGCCGATTTAATCAGTGACGGCAGGAAAAGTAGCACGGGCATGGCGACAGCCTGCCCGTGTTTGGCCCCGCCACACCGTTAGGAACACGGCCAGCCTAAGGGCATGGCCGCGCTACGTGGACTCTCCCGGTTAAATCAGCGTCTCCTTAACGGCACTGTCTGACGTGGCTCTGATCTTCTGAGCCGCTCTTGCCGGGCCGCCCTGACTGCGTTCCTGTCTCCGGTATGAATCCACCGCCAACTCCGCAGCCGAAGGAATCCAAACCTTCGCGCTGGAAACGCGGCTGCCTCATCACCGGTATCGTCTTCGGACTGCTGGTGCCGGTGTTTTACTGGTTCGAGAACTACACCGGCCGCCGGGCGCTGGAGAAAGTCGTGAAGGAGTATGCGGACTCAGGCTTCCCTCTGGAGGTGGAAGCCGTTTTGCCGGCAGCGGTTCCGGATGCGGAAAACTTCGGAGCCACGCCCCTGCTGGACGGGATAATGCGTCCGGAAGACTTTTCGCCGGCAGCCGGGGCGGCTAATGACCAAAGGCTCAGGCTGAGCGACCTGCTGCCCTCCAGATCCAGTTCCGGTCCGCGATTGCCGTGGAGTACCTCGCGCCGGCCATCCCGCACTCGCACGGCGATGGAGTATCTACCCGACCTCTTTTCGCGGAATCTGGATTGGGGAAAAATCCGCGCCTTTCTCGTCGCCCAAACGGCCTACAAGCCTCCGACGGATGAGCCCTCCGATGTGCGCGCCGTCTATATCGCCATTGAGGCCGAGCGTGCCCTGTTGGATGAACTCAACACCGCTGCGAAGTCGCCGCATGCGATTTTCACGCCGCCTGCGCTGAGTAGGCTCGAATCGTGGCGGCGGACGGACTGGAACGAACCCCACTATGAATTGATGGCTCTGTCACGCTTGATTCTGCTTCGCGTCCGTGCGGCCGCAGTTCTTGGGAAACAGGAGGAATCGTTGGAACTCAGTGCCATTTTGTGGAAGCTGCGCTCGGCCTGCCTCGCGGAGTCCAATCTATACGCTCACTACATCGCCGCGGAAGTAGATCTCTTTTGGTCGCACGCCGCGCGATCAATCATTCGCGATGCGGGAGTGAAAGACGGGCACCTTGCACAATTGCTCTCGATCTACGGCACAAGCTGGTCTCCCGAAAAGGAATTGCTGCACTCTTTCCACGGTCAGGCTTTGAAAATTTACACCGGTTTCGATGGCCCGCGTGAGCAGATGGTTGTTGGAGGTAAAACTTGGGGGAATTCTGATTACCAGTGGAAGATGTTCCGCTATGGCCCCTCCGGCTGGCTGAACCTGAATATCGCGACCGGCCTCCGCCGCATCCATCGCTACATGCTTACTCCCCTTCAGCAGCATGGATTCAAGGCACTGCCGGCCTCATGTCGCGATTTGGATGCCGAGACCTCAAGTCGATGGGAAATATGGTCACCCGGAAGCTTCATGCATGCCTTGGAAGCAGACGGAAGCACCATATCCCGTTTTGTGATGCGTGCCCAGCAAGTCCGCCTCACCCTCCTCGCCATCGCGATGGAACGCTATCGCCTCCGGCACGGTCGCTACCCCGCGGACACCGCGGCGCTTGTTCCCGACTGTATCGCCGCCGTTCCGCCTGACATTGATGGCGCGCCGCTGCGGGTCGTCACGTCTCCGGATGGCGCAACGAGCGTGCTTTATTCCATCGGCTGGAATCTCACCGACGACTGGCACGGCGTCATCCCGGCCACATACAAAGAGGAATACGACTGGCAAAACGCTGACTGGCAACTGGCGCTTCCGTTCCCGCCGTTGCCGCCGCCGTGAAAGGCTGCCAGTATGGAGAAGGGCGAAACGCGGCTCAGGCATGCGGCCCATTTGATTGAATCGGCGGCGGCCCCGTAGCACGGTCATGCCGTTAGGCTGACCGTGTTTGCCGGTGCATCGCGAGCCCAACACGGGCAGGCGTTGCCATGCCCGCGCTACTTTTCCTGCCGCCACTGAGTAACCTTGCTATCGGGAATGGTGTCCGCAGATTGCGCAGATGAACACAGATCTTCCTTCCTCCCACCACTCGAGTATCAGAAAATGCGGAGAGCGCGCCGCTCTTGCCGGGCCGCCCTGACTGTGTTCCTGTCTCCGGTATGAATCCACCGCCAACTCCGCAGCCGAAGGAATCCAAACCTTCCCGCTGGAAACGCGGCTGCCTCATCACCGGTATCGTCTTCGTATTGCTGGTGCCGGCGTTTTACTGGTTCGAGAACTACACCGGCCGCCGGGCGCTGGAGAAAGAAGTGCAGGAATACGCGGTTTTGGGATTCCCGCTAGAGGAGGA
>JANNVM010001142.1:0-2409 GCA_031414455.1 Verrucomicrobiota bacterium | reverse complement strand
GGCGCTCGCGCCGGGCAAACACACGATCTCCTACGAGTTCATCCCGGATGCGAAGAAGCCCGGCACCGGCGGCAAATCCATCCTCAGCGTGGACGGCAAGAAAGTCGCCGAAGGTCAGATCCCCAAAACCCAGCCTTTCGCTTTCTCCGGCGATGAAGGCGCGGATGTCGGCATTGATGGCGAGACCAACGTATCGAAAGACTACCAGCCCGGCCCGCCCAGCGCGTTCACCGGCAAGATCGTCAAAGTGACGCTGATGCAGAAATAACGGCACACGCGGCTACCTGGTCACCGTAAAACGATCCAACACCCAACATCCAATCCACACCCATGAAAACACGACTCCTTCTCTCCGTCATCGCGCTCACCACACTTCCGGCACTCGCCGGGCCTCCTCCTCCGATGACACCTCCGCCGCCGGCACCGGAGGAATCCGGCTGGCGGTTTTCGGGCGGGCCTTATCTTTGGGCCCAGGGGCTGGAGGGGTCCACCGGTGTGCGCGGACTCGTCGCCGATATTGACGTGCCCTTCAGTGACATATTTGATGTATTGGACTTCAATTTCACGGGGATGTTTGAGGCGAGGAGGGGACGCTGGGGTATCCTGACCGACATCAGCTACACGGAACTCAGTCCTTCAGCCACCACGCGGGGCGTGGAGTTCTCCAGTGTTGATATGAAAATGAAGCAGTTCCTCGGCAATGTCGCTCTCAATTATCAGGTAGTAGCGAGTGAGCAGACCAGCGTCATGCTTTATGCCGGCACCCGCATCAACTGGCTCGACGCGGAAATCTCTCTCGACAGCGTGAAAGGAGATGACGTGAACCAGTCCGGCGACGAATTTTGGATGGACGCCATTGTGGGAGTGAGGCTTCGCCAGCATCTGGCCGGCCCGTGGTTCCTCAGGCTGGCTGGAGACATCGGCGCCGGCGATTCCGATTTCACGTGGCAGGCTGCGGGGCTCATCGAATACCAGTTGAAAGAAAACCTCAGCCTCGCTGTCGGCTATCGCTGGCTTGATACGGATTACGCGAATGGAGGCTTCACCTACGACATTACCGCCTCCGGTCTGGTCCTCGGAGCGGAGTGGCGCTGGTAATTCAGCCGCTGCCGGTGACGACTCCCTTGAACCCCGGCACTTCACTCATTAAGCAGCGCACGGCGTGCCGCGCCGCGCATCCAATGCTCACGGATGCAGGGCACGAGTATTTGCCATGACCAACACCACGCTCCTCGCCTTCATCGTCTTTGCCATCCTCTTCGGCTCAGTGCTGCTGGGCAAATGGCTGCGCCGGAAGCTGCCGGAACAGCACCTCAGCGGCGACACCAAGGACACGGTGAAAGTGTCCATCGGGCTGGTGGCCACGATGGCGGCGATGGTGCTGGGCCTGCTGATCAGTTCGGCCAAGGACTCCTACGATGCCAATCGCACTCAGGTGATTCAGATGGCGGCCAAAATCACGCTGCTTGACCGCGTGCTGACGCTCTATGGGCCGGAGGCCGCGGAGGCGCGCACGGCATTGCGTGCGGTAGTGGAGGATTCGGTGCAGCGCATCTGGCCGGCATCGGAAAGCCAAACGGTGGAACTGGCGGTGAAACCGGCCGCAGGCAACACCGCCTATGGCAGTGTGCTGCGCCTCGCGCCCGGAGATGACAAGGCCCGGCAGGTGCTCAAGGACCAGGCGGTGGCGCTGGTCGCCCAGCTCGGCGAAATGCGCACACTGTTGGAGGCGCAGGCGGCTTCGCCCCTGTCCATGCCGCTCCTGGCGGTCATGGTCTGCTGGCTGGCACTCATCTTCCTCGGCTTCACGCTGCTCGCGCCGTCCAATGGCACGGCCACCGCAGCGCTGCTGATTTCAATCCTGTCGTGTTGCGCGGCCATCTCGCTGATTCTGGAGTTGAACCGGCCCTTCAGCGGCATGATCCGCATCTCCAGCGAGCCGATGACCCATGTGCTGAGCCATCTCGCAAAACCAGTTCCGTGACCGCCCCCACGGCAGATTCTTGCACGGCCCCACTGATAGGCTGAGGCCGCCATTTATAGACACGCCGAAGGCCACTCTTCCAATCGCCACTGGAAGGCGCCTTCGGCGGGGATTGCCAATGGCGGCTGCAACCCGCCACTCCCAGTGCTCAATCTCCGTGCAAAAAGTCCGCCGTGGACCGCCCCCCTGAGTATCCCCGGGAGACGCTTCCCTTTGCGCAGATTTCATTTCTGATAAGTTGCGGCATTCTCCGCTGCGATTACAAGCCCGCCTCAACCAACAAATCCCATGCACCGCCTCGCCGCACGATTCGCCATCGCTCTGATAATCCTTATCGGAAGCTCTTGCAGCTCGCCATCCCGGAAGTCCTCCGCAACGGAGACGGCAATCCTCACTGCCGGGACCCTCGGCGAAGCGCTGGCAGC
>JANNVM010001141.1:0-6791 GCA_031414455.1 Verrucomicrobiota bacterium | reverse complement strand
TGGACTGGGTGAACTGGAGCAGTTCCTTCGACACGCTCACCGTTCACCTTTCCAACGGCAACAACGCCGATCTCAACGGCCTCGCCGGCGGCGACAGCCTGACTGACCGCATCCCGCTCGATTGGGATGATACGTTCGTCTATCGTGTCGGTGTGGAGTATTCGCCTGCGGACCGCTGGTGGCTGCGCGCCGGCTATGCCTATGGCTGCAATCCCATCCCCAACGTGAACCTCACGCCGCTGAATGCCGCGATCACTGAGCATACGCTCTCCGCCGGGGTGGGCTACGCCGGGGAGAATTACCGCGCGGATTTCAGCTATCAGTATGACCTTCCACACACGGAGCGCACGGGACAGAGCGGCATCCTTGACGGTGAATACTCGAACAGCGCCACCAAACTGAGCGCGCACTGGTTCGGCGTCACGGTGACGCGGTATTTCTGACCACTCCTCAGGCTGCGCTGGCGATGATAAGGCAAAGGCAGCCGCCTTCCGTATAGACGTCAAGGTGGTCCGTGCCGGCAGCGGCGCGGACATAATCACCGGGGCCCAGCCGCCGGCCTTCATTGATGAGATCGCCCCGGAGGATGAGGCACTCCTCAAAACCCTCGTGCGGGTGCTCCGGCAAAGCGACGCCGGGCTGGAGTTCGAGGAGCATGGTGCGGTGTCCACCCTGCGGATGCACGAAGAGCAATTTGAGTCTGGCACCGGGGAAGGGCAGCGGCTCCCAGCCTTCGTCGCTCATGAGGTAGGCGAACTTGTCGGGCGGCACCGCGGCGGGCGGCGAAACCGGCGTTTCCGCGGGGATTCCGGCCTTGGCCATCAATTCCGCGCGCGCAGACGACGGCGCTTTTACCCGCGGCACCTGAGCCATGACAACAAGCGCAGCCATATCACTCAACTGCGCAAAGGCCGCCTTATCCTCCTGACTGAACGCCACCAAATCGCACTCAAACGCGGACGCCTCGTCACTGGTCATTAGACCGGAGAGGTAGTCAGAGGCACGTTCGTTGCTGCCGGCGGGGATCATGACATGGGGGGGCGGATTTACCGGATAAAGTGGAGTTCAGTTTTGAGCCGTGCCAGGCCACGGCGGATGCGTGCCTTCACCGTGCCGAGCGGGGCGCTCAGTTTCAGGGCGGTTTCTTCATGCGTAAGTCCATGCAGAAAAGTAAGCCGGATGGCTTCACTATGTACCGGCGGCAGAGCGGCAAGGGCATTATGCACCGCCACCGCCGCCTCCTTGCGGAGCAAAAGCTCAACGGAATCCGCCGCGAAAGCGCCGGGTCCCTCTTCCTCCGCGGCAGAAGCCAGGTGCGCAGCCGAGCGCCGCTGGCCGGACCGGAGGCGGTTCAGGCAGCGGTGCCGGGTGATCGTGATGAGCCATGCCACTACCTTTCCAAACACCGGATCATACAATTCGGATGCATTCCATACCTTCAAAAATACTTCCTGCATCACATCCTGCGCGTCCGACTCGTCCTTGAGAAGGCTCACGGCTACCGAGTAAACGACATCCGCATGGGCATCGTAGAGTTCCTGAAACGCCTGCGCGTCCCCCGTCTGCACACGAACCATCGCCTCCCGTGCCGCAGCGTGGGGATCCAGTGGTTCTGTGTGACCGTGGCCAGCGTCCATCACTGGCCTATAGAATGCCGGCGCATGGCAGACAAGCTGAAGCCGGGAAAACTTTCCGGCACTGGCGCCCCGCCTGCCATTTGGAGGGAAGTTTTCAGTGGGCAGTGTGCAGTTTCCAGTTACAGCGTGCAGGAGTGGCTTCTGAATCCGGAAACCCGCAATCCGTTACCCGAATCTTCCTCCATGTCCCGCAACCTCAGCTCACTCTCCTTCCGTCAGGGCACCGAAAAGAATCTTTTCGAGCGTATGGTCGCGGCCGCCGGCGCAGACGGCACGGCCGAGAAGCCGGCGGTGGTGCGGAAGATGGGCGAGGAGTCACTCTTCGGAGATGCCCTGACCCTGGGGGCGGTTTCATTCTATGATTTCCTCAAAAAGGAAAATGAAGGGAAGAAGGTCTTCGTGTGTAACGGGTCGGCCTGCCTGTGCGCGGGGACGCAGGCGAAACTGCACGGGCAACTCGGCGGATTTTTCAAGGAGGAGGAAATCGGGCACATCTGCTGTCTTGGCAGATGCCATCAGGGGGGGGCGTTTCAGTTTGGCGGGAAGAATTACAGTGGGCAGCCGGCGGAGGCGCTGGAGCAACTGTTCGCGACGGGCAGTGGCGACGCGGAGGATCGTTATGCGGTGG
Organism: Verrucomicrobiota bacterium; assembly: GCA_031414455.1. Lineage (GTDB taxonomy): Bacteria > Verrucomicrobiota > Verrucomicrobiia > Verrucomicrobiales > V1-33 > V1-33. The sequence goes on along the minus strand of JANNVM010001141.1, from coordinate 4,526 downwards.
TGTCGCATCTTGAGCCTGCGCAGTTGACCGCGGCGTTTCCCGGGGTGGAGGAATATTATAAACCGTTCCGTGACCTGCTGACGAAGAACCGCGACTGGCTGCAGGGCGAGTTGAAGGAAAGCGGGCTGCGCGGACGCGGCGGCGCGGGATTTCCGCTGCATTTTAAATGGCAGTCGTGCCGCGAGGCCGCGGGCGCGGTGAAGTATATCGTCTGCAATGCCGACGAGGGCGATCCCGGTGCTTACATTGACAAGTATCTCATGGAACAGCGTCCCCACAGTGTGCTGCTGGGGATGATGGTGGCCGGGTGGTTTGCCGGCGCGGAAATTGGCGTGCTCTATATCAGAGCGGAATATCCTGACAGCGTGCGGATCATTGATGCCGCTATCGCGGAACTCCATGCCGCCGGACTGCTGGGCAAGGACATTGCAGGCAGCGGATTCAATTTCTCTCTGAAGACGATCAAGGGGGCCGGGGCCTACATTTGCGGCGAGGAAACAGCGCTGCTGGCGAGTATCGAAGGCCAGCGCCCGGAAGTGCGCGTGCGCCCGCCGTTCCCCACCATCGAGGGGCTCTATCGCAAGCCGACGATCCTGAACAACGTGGAGACGTTCTCCAACATCCACACGATCCTGACACTCGGCGGCAAGGGCTATGCCACCGTGGGCACCGCGCAGAGCACCGGCCCGAAGCTGCTTTCGCTCGACAGCCATTTCGTGAAGCCCGGCATCTATGAAGTCGCGATGGGTACGCCGCTGCGCACGGTGATCGAACTCGCGGGCGGCTGGAAGACCGGCATCAAAGCGATCCAGGTCGGCGGCCCGCTCGGTGGCATTGTGCCGGTGTCGCACATTGATGCGCTGACGGTGGATTTTGAGAGTTTCAAAAAAGCCGGATTCCTGCTCGGCCATGCGGGTGTGGTAAGCATCCCGGCGGCGTTTCCAATGATTGAATACATCGAGCACCTGTTCAAATTCACCGCCGACGAGAGCTGCGGCAAATGTTTCCCCTGCCGCCTCGGCAGCACGCGCGGCAAGGAATTGATCGCCAAAGCACGCACTGACAGCAGCTACAAGATTGACAGGACGCTCATCAACGACCTGCTCGAAACGATGGAGCAGACCAGCCTTTGCGCCCTCGGCGGCGGTGTGCCGTTGCCGATCAAGAACGCGCTGGAGCATTTCGGCACGGAGATGGCGGAGTATTTCAAAGCATAGGGCGGGAGTTCTGTCAGGAATTGGCGACCATGGCATATCAACTGGCACTCAGCCCCGCGGGGCGTGTTTATGTCGAGGCGTCGGCGGGCGGTGGCAGCACGATGGACGCTTTTCAGGAGGCGTTCGCGCGATCTTCGGCGGAAGGGTTGCTGGCGCTGGCGGCAGTTCGCGGGGCCGTCCCGGGCTGGCCGGCGGAGGCAGTGTTCTGGCGGGAGTTTGCCAATTCGTTTCTTCATGCCCTGGCTCAGGTGCCGGAGGTGGAAGGCGGGGCACCGGTCTGTGTCGCAGTGCCGGAGGAACTGTTCTTTTCCCTAACGCTGAGAATTCCTGTCATGCGGGGTGCGGAGTATGCCGCGCCGGAGGTTTTCTCGTCGCTCTGGCAAGAGATGGAGGCTGTGGCCGCCCTTCACGCGAAGGAGGCAGGCGGATTGAAAAAATGGCTGGAGAAAGTGAACCCGGCGTTGCACCTGCTGGGGCGCGTCACCTTCCACCTGGCAGAAAACAAACGTTCGCCGGAGAAGCCGTTCGCATTCATGGCCACATTCACTCACCGGCTTTCCGCGCAGGAAAAGCCGGTCCATCTGCCACTCGGGCGGGCGCTTGAGGAATATGCGGGCGCGAAAAATCAGGCGGCGCTGCGGGCATTGCTGGAGCCGGTGCAGCGGGCATCGGAGCGCAGCAAGTGGGCGCATGGCATGCTCGAGAGCCGCCGCATTTTCCAGCCTCAGGCATGGTCGCCGTCGCAGGCACACACTTTTCTCAAGGAAGCTCCTGCAATGGAGGAATGCGGCATCGTGGTGCGTATCCCCAACTGGTGGCGCGGCGGCAAAGGCCCGCGGCCCGGCGTCAGCGTCACCATCGGCGATAACAAGTCATCGGGATTCGGAGTCAACAGCCTGCTGGAGTTCCGCGCCGCGGCGGCGCTGGACGGTGAGGAATTGACGGATGAAGAATGGCGGACGCTGATGGCTTCGCAGGAAAGTCTCGTGCTGTTGCGCGGACAGTGGGTAGAGGTGGACAAAGAGAAACTGCAGTCGGTGCTGGCGCACTGGAAGCAGGTGCAGGCCGGGGCCGGCGACGGGATTGGTTTTCTCAAGGGAATGCGCATGATCTCCGGTGTGCGTCAGGACGCTGCTGATGAAGAAAGCGCCGTGCTGGCCGACTGGTCACAGGTCACGGCGGGCGGGTGGCTCCGGGAGACGCTGGAGAAAATCCGCAGTCCGGAGCATGCCGGCGGATTTGATCCGAACGCTGAATTGAACGCCGCGCTGCGGCCATATCAGGCGGCGGGAGTAAAATGGCTGTGGTTTCTGCAAAGCCTCGGCCTCGGGGCCTGCCTCGCGGACGACATGGGCCTGGGAAAAACGATCCAGGTAATCGCGCTCCTCCTGCAACTGCGCCGCGAGTCCGCGCCGCCGAAGGCCCGGCCCGCCCTCCTCATTGCCCCGGCGTCGCTGCTGACGAACTGGCGCAATGAGATCGCACGCTTCGCCCCGGCGCTGCGGGCGGTGACGGCGCATCCCTCGGAATCGCCGGACGGGGCGTGGCGCGATGAAAAAACGGCCCCGAAATGGATGGCCGGCGCGGACATGGTGATCACCACCTACACCCAGGTGGCCAGGCTCGACTGGCTGGCAAAGTGTCAGTGGCGGCTCGTCATTCTCGATGAAGCCCAGGCAATTAAGAACCCCGGCGCGGGGCAAACGAAGGCCGTAAAGAAGCTGAATGCGCCGGCGCGTATCGCCCTGAGCGGCACCCCGGTGGAGAACCGCCCCGGCGATCTGTGGTCGCTCTACGACTTCCTCAACCCCGGCCTGCTCGGCGGCGCGACGGAGTTTTCCCGCTACATCAAGGCGATCCAAAAAGCAGAGCCGCCGGATTTTTCACCCCTGCGCCGGCTGGTGCAGCCCTACATCCTGCGGCGCATGAAGACCGACCGCAGCATCATCGCGGACTTGCCTGACAAGACGGAACTCACCGTTTCCTGCGGGCTGAGCCGAAAGCAGGCCGCACTCTATCAGGAAAGCGTGAAGGAAATGGCCCGGCGGCTGGAGGAAGCCGATGGCATGGCACGCCGCGGGCTGGTGCTGGCGTTCCTCATGCGCTTCAAGCAGATCTGCAATCATCCCTGCCAGTGGCTCAACGACGGGGAGTTCAAGCCGGAGGACAGCGGGAAGTTCGGACGCCTAACAGAACTCTGCGAGGAGATCGCCAGCCGTCAGGAAAAGGCTCTCGTGTTCACGCAGTTTCAGGAAATGACCGCTCCGCTGGCGGAGCACCTGCGCAGCATCTTTGGCCGGCCCGGGCTCATCCTGCACGGCGGTACGCCGGTGAAGGAACGCGCCAAACTGGTCGCTTCCTTCCAGCGCGATGACGGCCCGCCATTCTTCGTGCTCTCGCTCAAGGCAGGCGGCTCCGGCCTCACCCTGACCGCGGCCAGTCACGTCTTCCATTTCGACCGCTGGTGGAATCCCGCCGTCGAAAACCAAGCCACCGACCGCGCCTTCCGCATCGGGCAGAAGCGTAACGTGCTCGTGCACAAATTCGTCTGCCGCGGGACCCTGGAGGAGCGCATTGACGACATGCTCAACGAAAAGCGCGCGATGGCGGAGTCGCTGCTCGGCGGCGACGGCGGACCGGAAGTGCTCCTCACAGAAATGAACAACGCCGAACTGCTGAGATTCGTGTCGCTTGACCTCAACACGGCGGGAGGAGAGTAAGTGGTGCGCGCCCAGCGATTGAATGTGGCGGACCTTGCTGAGTTGTTCGGAGATGATTACCCGGGCTCTCAGTCGCTCCCGGCATGGGACGCCATCCTCCTGGCGGCCTCTGAAATGAATGTCGGGGCACCGGATCCTCCGGATCCGGGGGACGATAGTTGAATGGAACTGCGGTCAGGCCAGTGACGCCTCAGGAAATTCTCCGGGCGCTGAAGTTCGAAGACTTCCGGAATTTTTTGAATGAAGGGAGCCAAACGATGCCCCGTTCAAGGGTCTCCTCATGGAAATGGGGAAATGGAAAAGAGGTCAGTCCGATGGCTCGTAGACGTCAATCCAAAGAGTTGATGTCTCCAGTCCGGAGTAAATTTTATTCCACCTCAGACCGAATTCAGGGTAGCCTGCAACAATGGGAGCCGGTGAACGCTCTCCCACCCTCGCCCCCAAGCCCCCCTCCAATCCCATGCGCTTTTCCTCCCATGCTCTCGCGGCTGCCATCGCTGGCGCCTCCCTGTCGTTCGTCGCGGCACCGTGTCTTGCGGCACCGGTCATCAGCGAGATCATGTATCGTCCCGGAACCGGTTTTCCTGAA
>JANNVM010001140.1:0-1542 GCA_031414455.1 Verrucomicrobiota bacterium | reverse complement strand
GCGGATGATAATGAGATGGCGGTCATCGCGCGCCGTGTCCACCCGGGCATGGAGCGGCTGGGAGACGATGGTGGTGTCCGTGCCGCTCGACGGACGGAAGGAAAACTCCTGCCCGGGCGCGAGGCGGAGATTGAGATTGTTGCGATCCCATGTGCCAACGCCGACAGCGATGTCGCCTTTGTGCAGCCAGCCTGCGCCGCCATTTCCCACACTGCCGCGCAACGAATAACTGAACCACGCCTGGCCTTCGTAGCCCGCCGACGGTGTGAAGCGGATGCGATCCGGCGCGATGACTTCCGCGCTGCCGGCATGGATCGGATAGACGCGGCTGACTTCCTCCACGCGCAGCACGGCATTGGTGAGCCCGTTGCGGACAAAGCGCCGGTCATTCGCCAGCGGCAGGATCTCCACCGGCTGCCCGGCGGGCGTGTCCACGATGTCGTCCATCGCCCACGCGAGCTGCTCCGCGTGCCGCATCGCGGCAGAACCTGTCAGGCGCGAGGAGGCGTGATTCCAGATTTGCATCGCCGAAGTCTCACCGGCAAAGACATCGGTGAAGAAATCGCGTGTGCCGGGGATGCCGGCATTGACCTGCGCGCCGCTGCCCATGATGCCGCCGTTGCTGTGATCGCTCCCCATGTTGTGGCCCTGCTCGTGCGCCTCCAGTTCCACGTTGTAGCCCTTCTGGCAGGTGTTCACCGGCGACGTCGTACCGAGCGAACGCACCCACGCCACTCCGATGGTGCCGCCGCTGAAACCGCCATTCCCAAAGCGCGTGCTCAAGTCCCAGCCATACGTGCCGCGGGGCCGGCGCTGGCTGATCCACCAGCCATAGTCGCCAAGGCTCACCGGCACGTCGGCATACGACTCATTGTCCGGTGTCAGGATCAATTCCTGCACGAGATAGCGCACCCCGAGGTTGTTCTCCTGGATGGACGCGAGGTTCGCTGACTTGGCGAGATACTCGGAAGTGATCTGACTGAGCCGGGCATTAGTCTGCACGCCGGTGACGAGTTTATCGAGCGTCACGATGGCAAGGTTGTCGCGCAGCGAGATCTCGTAGTTGTGTCCCCATGCGAGCGGCTGGACGTATTTATCCAGCCGGCCCGTGCCGGGATCGAACCCGCTGCTGGCCTGCATCACCGGCTCTATGGTCACCTCCGGCGCGCGTTTCCAGTCGTCCTCGGTGACGGGCGGCTGGTCGGATTTTGTGCTGGCGATGCCGGTGACCTGATCATGCTCGCAGGTGAAGCGTTTCTGCTCGCGGGTGCGGCGCAGCGTGCGCAGGCCGCCGGTGGTTTCATCCGTGCGCAGATAAGTCGTCGCGCCGCCCGCCTCCTCGATCTCCGCGGCGAAGGCCCCGCCTGCGATGGCCGCGGCGATGCGTGCGCCCGCCGTGCGGCCTTCATAACTGCGCACTCCGGCGGTAAACATGGAGGCCCGGTCCTCACCGATAGTGATTTGAAAATCATCACCCAGCAGCCGCCGCGGACGCATGAGAAATTCCCGCACTGCCCCATCCGGCGCGCGCACCAGCAGCGG
>JANNVM010001139.1:0-4070 GCA_031414455.1 Verrucomicrobiota bacterium | reverse complement strand
GCGGCGGCGCGGCGCGCCAGTGGACACTGCCATCCTTGAGGCTGTCATCAAGGCCCTCATTGACGTGTATGCGAAACACCGTGGACTGCTGCTCCGCGTGATTCCGAACGCCTTCGTTGAAGATGCCTTGTCTGCGGAAATCCTCACCGTCTGGCACCGTTGCGGCATCGTCCCGGAGGGATCGCCCGCCCCCTACCACACCATCCGCGTGGATCTCACGCCCTCCGCTGAAGACCTGAGGAAGCGGCTCGACCAGAAATGGCGCAACCAACTCAATGGGGCGGAGCGCAATGGCCTCACCGTCCTCACGGGAACAAACGATCACCTGTTCGAGCGCTTTCTTAACGTCTATGACGAGATGATGCGCCGCAAACAGTTCGGCACCACTGTGGATCCGCGGGAATTTGTCGCCATGCAGCGCCGCCTGCCCGATGATCAAAAAATGATGATCATGCTCGCGGAGAAGGACGGCGAAATTATGTCCGGACTGATCAGCGCCGCCGCCGGCGAAATGGGTATCTACCTACATGGAGCGACGAGTGATCCGGGAATGAAAAGCAAGGGCTCCTACCTGCTGCAGTGGCGCATGATGCTCCAGCTCAAGGAAGCCGGATGCCGCTCGTATGATCTCGGCGGCATCAACCCGGAGACAAATCCTGGAGTCTATCATTTCAAGCAGGGATTCGGCGGTGCCGAATGCTGCCAATTCACTCGCTTCACTCATCGCGGCGGCGCGCTGAGCACTGTTTCCGTACTCATGGCGGAAAGACTCCAACGGTCGTGGCGGCGGGCAAAGATCGCTCTTCGTCGCCGCGCCGCGCCGGAGAGCCGCCAGTAGGCCGCCTCCCGGACTATCCACCCATGGACACTACCATCGTCATCGTCAATTGGAACGGCGGAGATCTCATCCAAAAGTGTCTCCGATCGATTCGAGAAAGCCGGCAATCATTCACCGTCAAAGTCATCGTCGTGGACAACGATTCCCGTGATGGCAGCCGCGAAGCCGCCTCCGCGGCGTTTCCGGAATTCTCCGTCATCAACTCCGGGTCCAACCTTGGGTTCGGCCGGGCCAACAACCTCGCCAGGACCATGGTGGACACGCCACTCGTCCTGTTCCTCAATCCGGACACTGAACTCAAACCCGATACCGTCGAAAAAGCCGTCCAGTGTCTCCGCGATGATCCAAAAATCGGAATCGTCGGATGTAAAATGCTCTACCCCTCCGGCGAAGTGCAGGAGCAGGGCCTCCAGTGGTATCCTTCTCCGTGGACAATCCTGCTTGATTCGTTTCTGAATAACCGCCTCACCCGCCGCTGGCTGCCCACCATGGATCCCCGCCGCAGCTCGGAAGTCCGCAAACTCTATGGAGGTTTTCTCCTCTGTCGAAAAGAAGTGCTCGATGCCGCGAGCTGGTTCGATGACCGCTACTTTATGTATGCCGAGGACGTGGATCTCTCCCGCACCGTGCGGGACCTGGGCTGGAAACTTTTTTATTCCGCGGACGCGGAAATCATTCACGACCATGGTGGCTCCAGCAACAAGGCTCCCGGCGGCTTTTCAATTTTGATGAAGAACCGCTCCATCGACCAATACCTCCTGAAGTATCAGGGAATGACAGGCGCTTTTTTAGCCCGTCTGGTCGTGCTGTTCAGTTCACTGGCCCGTATCGTCGTGCTCCTGGTTTCGGGCCTCATCCCCGGGCTCTTCCGGGGCCCGGGGAGAGACCGCTGGCGGGCCGCTCTCTTTAAACAAAAGCTCATGCTCCGTTGGTCCCTCGGCCTCAAGCAGGCGACAATTCCGGGATCAGTTGCCGCGAACGATTCCCCCGGCTCCGGGGTGCCTGTTAAAAGTGCTTCCTGAATGAGCCTTCTGGCCATCTTGTTCCTGGTGATCACCGCCGCGGCCCTGTTAGGCCTGCCGCGGCGCTGGGCACCGTTGCCCCTTCTGGCCGGGGCCTGCTACATGACCCTCGGCCAGGGGGTGGAGATCGGCCCCTTCAACTTTACCTTCATCCGTCTCCTGCTCCTCGTGGGTTTCGTTCGGGTCTTCGTCCGGGGGGAGCGTCCCGCCGGCGGGATGGTCGGGATGGACTGGCTGATGATTTGGTGGGCCCTCTGGGCCCTCGTCTGCAGTGTGTTTCATACAGATCCGACCGCGACCCTGACCTTTCACCTCGGCATGGTCTATAATACCCTCGGGGTGTATTTCCTGATCCGCTGTTTCTGCCAGGATGAGGAGGATGTCCTCGGGATCATCAAAATGACCGCTTTGGTGCTGGTTCCGGTGGCTCTTGAAATGGCCGCCGAGCAGATCACCCACCGGAATCTCTTTGCCGTCTTCGGCGGAGTTGACGATGCTCCGGAAATACGTCAGGGCCGCCTTCGCTCACAGGGGCCCTTTGCCCATTCCATCCTCGCCGGAACCGTGGGTGCGGTGTGTGCGCCGCTCATGATCGGCATTTGGCGAAAAAACCCGGTCATCCCAAAACTGGGTCTCGCCGCCTGCCTGCTGATGGTCCTCGCCTCGGCCTCCAGTGGTCCTCTCATGAGTGTGATCTTCAGCATCTTCGCCCTCATCCTGTGGCGCTGGCGGCATCTCACGCGGCAGATGCGGATCGCTGCCGTTGCCGGTTACATCCTCCTTGATCTCGTGATGAAGGCTCCGGCCTATTATCTTATCGCAAGAATTGACGTCGCGGGCGGGAGTACCGGTTACCATCGCGCCGCATTGATGGAATCCTCGATCAAACATTTGAAGGAATGGTGGCTGGCCGGGACCGACTACACCCGCCACTGGATGCCCTATGGCGTTGGCTGGAGCGAGGATCACGCGGACATCACCAATCATTATCTTGCTCAGGGGGTAAAGGGCGGCCTGCCATTGATGATCCTCTTCATTGTGATCATCTGGCTCGGATTCCGTTACGTGGGTGATATCCTGCGGGCACGGCCTGACGCTCCCAAAGAGGATCAGTTTCTCATCTGGTCCCTGGGGGCCTCCCTTTTTGCCCATGCCTCTACCTGCATCTCCGTCGCCTATTTTGATCAGTCCGTCATCTTTATCTATTTGATGCTGGCGCTGATCGCATCCCGCCGGGCCGCCCCGGCGGAAGCACTGAGCCCCATACCGCACGGTATCCCTGCAACAACTTAACATTATTATGAGCCAGAGTACCATCGAGCCGCCGGCGCCCGCCGCCTCCGCCCCTGCCGCAAAGGCTCCGGTTTCCCCGGCTCCTCTGCTCAGTATGGAGGTTTTTCACAGTTTTGCTTCACTGGAATCCCTGCGGGACGAGTGGGATCAACTGGCCGTCAGGACCCAAAGCCCCGTCTTTCTTTCCTTTGACTGGGCCAGGACATGGTGGGAGTTTTATGGAGGTGGGAAGCGTCTCTGTATTTATGTCTGCCGGGTTCCCGGGGAAGGGATCGTCGGCATCCTCCCCTTGTTTGTGGAATCAGTGGGGGTCTGGCCGTTGCCGCTGCGTGTCGCCAGAATCGTGAGTGCCAACCTGCCGCCGCAGGTTTTGGAACCTCCGGTCAGGGAGGAGTACGCCACCGAAGTTTACGGCAGGGTCATCGTCCACTTGATGAAAGACGAGCGTTGTGATGTCATCAGTCTGGGCCTGGTGACAGACGCGTGGGCCGGTGCCCTGGCCCTCGCTGCCGCCTGCGCGCTCCGCCCGCATCTGGTCGAGCCACCCGCCTTTCGCGCGACGGAAGTAAATACCGTGTTCCACTTTCCGGATACCTATGACGAATACATCAATGGTCTGGACAGCAGAGAGCGGAAAATCCGCAGGAAGAAGTTGCGCGACCTTGAAGCCGACAAGACCCTGCGCCTCGAAGTAATCCAGGATGATCAGCGGGTCATCGGGGAATTTGAACAGTTTGCGGAACAGCACACCAGCCAGTGGCAGGCCGAAGGCCGGCCCGGACACTTCGGAGCATGGCCGCGGGGCTTGGAGTTTCATCGTGCGCTTGTGGCGGCGCACGCAAAGTTGAAGCGCGTCCGCTTCACCAAATTGTTCGCCGGCGATGTGGTTGCCGCCAACCAGAACACCTTTGCCTTTG
>JANNVM010001138.1:0-3792 GCA_031414455.1 Verrucomicrobiota bacterium | reverse complement strand
AGGATTCGCGCCGCAGAGTTTCGCCCCTGCCGGGGCTCTAGATCCATTGTTTTTCCAACCGGTGGCTCACGCCACCGGCTAATATCTACCAGCCCTCCGGGCTTTAGAATTCCGGAACCCGCTAAGTTAGCGCTTATGGGGTGAAGCCCCCGGGACCAGCAGGAAAGCGGCCTCCACCGCAGCGCGGCGGCCCCGACTGCCAGGGCGTCACGCCGCATTGGGCTGCCGCGCTGCGGCAGGTTGTTGTTCCGGCATTCCACCCCGGGTAGCCTTCGTGCCTCAGCCGACCCGGGGCTGGTCAAAGGGAACCGCGCAGCGGTTCTGCCCGGGCTCGACGCTCCATCAATGGCGCACGCACGGCGGATTTTTGCACGGGCCCACTGGGATTGGCGGGCTGAGGCCCCCATTTTTGGCATGCCGCTGGCCACTCGTCCAATCGTTTTGAGAATGCGCCTTCGGCGGTGATTGCAAATGGCGGCTATAACCCGCCACTCCCAGTGGTCCTGCGCCGTGCAAAAATCCGCCGAGATGGCGCACGTGCGGCAAAAAGTCTGCGCTGGACACGGACGCAGGAGGTCCAGTAGCGTCGGCACCATGTCGAACAGTTTGCAGGCGAAACCGGTTTTTCTGTGGGCGGTGCGCATCCTTAGCTTTGCGGCGATGGTGGTGTGCCTGGTGTTATTCAGTTTCAAGCTCACCGGGAGGATCTCGAGTCTGGCCGGCTGTGGCGGCGAGGGTGGCTGCGGTCAGGTAATGGGAGGCGAGTGGTCGGAGTGGTTTCAGGTGCCGGTGACGGTGCTGGCGGCGGGGATTTATGCGGGGATCCTGCTGCTGACGCTGCCGTCGGTGCAGAGAGTGCTGGGGAAGACCGGAGATCAACTCCTCGCAGCGGCCGGGGTGATCCTGGCGGGTGCGGCAGTGTATTTTCTGTGCCTGCTCTATTTTAAGGAGAAGCAGAACTGCCCGTGGTGCCTGAGTCTGCATGTGACCGGGCTGGTGGTGTCGGGGCTGATCCTGACGATGTCGGTGAAGGTCCAGCGCGAGGGAGAGCGGGGGGTGCTGGAGGCAGCAATGCTGACAGGATTTATGGCGATAGGGCTGCTGGCGGCGGGCCAGGTGTGGGGGCCAAAGCCGGAGACGCATCTGATAACAGACGGCGGTTTTGCGGGGAACGCGGGCGTGCCGGCGACGGTGGTGGGCGGGAGTGAAGCGGCAAAAGTGATTTCGCCGCGGATACTGGAGTTTTTCGGCGGGGAGTTGAAGTTTGATGCGGCGGTCCTGCCGGTGCTGGGGGAACCTGATGCGCGGGTGGTGCTGGTGGAGTTCTTTGATTATACCTGCGGATCGTGCCGGGATTTGGCGGTCGATCTGAAGGCGCTTAAGAAGAAGTGGCCAGGGGCGATCTCCGTGGTGGTGTTACCGGCACCATTGAACCGCGGGTGCAATCCGTGGTTGAAGGATTCAGTGAAGGATCACCCGGGGGCCTGTGAACTGGCAAAAATTGCGCTGGCGTGCTGGAAGGCAAAACCGGCGGCATTTGCGGAGTTGCATGACTTTTTGTTGACGCTGCCATTGCCGGCCAACGAAACCCAGGTTGCGGTGGCACGGCACAAGGCGGATGATCTGGCCGGTGCCCGGGAAATGGCCGTCGCCATGGAGGATGTCTGGGTGGGCCAGCGGCTGCAGGAGAATCTGGCGACGTTCGCGAAGCTCACGACCCAGAATATCAAGATGCCCAAGCTGTTGCTCCATACGTCAATGATGATGCACGGCCCGGCGAAGGATGAGCAGACGTTCATTAGCGTGATCGAGCAGCAGTTCGATCTCGCGGGGAGCGGATCGCCGGTGCTTTCCCCGGCACGCTGACCGGAATTGTCCGCAGACTGAGGCGAAGACTCGCACTGAGGTGGGAAATCCCCCTAAATATCGCTTTAGAGGACGAAGTTTTCATTTCCTTAATGGAGGCTGTGCTGTATTTACAAAGCAAATCCCATGAAGACACCATCCCTCTTGTTTTCACTGCCGCTCCTGCTGACAACGCTGGCGGCTCATTCTCTCGCTGCTGATCTTTCCACGGTGTCTGCCGCGGGAAAGAGAACGACGGCGGCTGTTTCCCCGGAAATGACCGCCCCGGAGACGGTCATCCCGGAAAAAACCGCCGTGGATCCCACCAGGTCCATAGCTGGCCCTGGCGGCGTTGAAATGTGGCCGACCGCGGAGGGATCCATGATGCGGCTGCCCATCCGCGGCAGTATGAGGCTCGTCCAGGTGATGACGAATCAATTCCATGTGAAGGATACCGACGGGAAGCAGCGGGTATTTAAGATGCCGGCAACGGATACCCTCGAGAACCTGACGAGCGAAATGAGCCGCCTGGAGATCACCGGAGGCCTTAAGGCGGACCTCGTGGCCTACGATCCTGACCTCCCGCAAACAGACGCCGGGAAAATGTTGATCACCCGTCGCGTGCTGGTGGTATTGGCAGAGGGGATGTCGTTTTCCGCCTTTGCCAATGATGCCGGCGCCGTGAGCGCCAAGCGGCCGGGCTACGCGCCGGAGTGTCTCGTGCTCACTTACGCAAACGGCATGGATGCCATCGCCGCAGCGGCGGAACTCCGCCGGAAGGCGGGAGTGGTGCATGTGGAACAGATCATCGCCGTGCGGCGCACATCGGAACACATTCCCGTGGATCAATACTTCAGCGGCGGCGGCCCGGGCTACGCCCCGGCCCCACTGACGGATAACGTGAATACCTATCTCATGGGTCCGCTCGGCACCTCCGCCTATCAATGGTGGCATAACAACCTGCCGGCGCTGCTCGGGCCTGTTAACAGTGTGCTCATCGCGCGCGTGGACCTCGGGGACTATCCGCCGATCGGCTATGATCCCGCGCTTCCCACCGTGCATGGTGAGCAGGCAGACCTCCGGACTCCGCTGGCGTGGGAGTATCCCGGCTCCATCGGCGGACGGCTGAGCGGCTTTCTCGTGAAGGTGCTGATCGTGGATGACGGCGTGCAGAAGAACCACCCGGATCTGCTGAACGCGGTGGATGGCGTACCGACCCACAGCAAGAATTACGGCTCTCAGCCGTATGCCTTCCCCACAGCAACCCCGCCCTACTCGAACAATACTGATCCGATTGATCCCACCACCGATTCCCACGGCACCTCGGTGGCGGGAATCGTTGGCGCGCGGGAGGCACTCAGTGCCGGAATTACAACCGGCATGGTGGGAGTGGCTCCCAAATCCACGCTGCAGGGGGCCGTCATGAGCGGATTCGGTGACGACGAGGAGTGGGCGGACGCCTATGCCCTTGGCAGTTCGCTGGTGGATTCGCAGCCGAAGGACAACAGCCTGCTTGATGAGACACGCACCGGACTAATGGATTTTAAGGTTTGCCAGTGCTCGATGGGTACCGGAACTCAGGACGCGGTCACCCTGTATCCGGAAGGCTGGCTCTGGAAACGCGGGATCCGGCACGGAGCCACCAAGGGCAACCTGAACAAGGGGATCATCTACGTGACCTCCGCGGGTAATGGCGGCGATGGGCATATGAATGACAACTACATGGAGTTCAAGAACAGCATCTACCAAATCCCCGTGGGTGCCGTGACCGAACTCGGCCGCCGTATCGCTTATGCCACCTACGGCGCGCCGATGGTGTGCGTGGCCCTCTCACAGGGCGACGAACTCCCGCCCCTGCTCAACTGGCCGAACTCACCGGGCGGTGCCTTTGGCAGCCGGCCCTTCAAGAAAAATTCACCGATCGAAGTGAACGACCTCCCGCTTCCG